>JAPLFI010000266.1 GCA_026390755.1 Ignavibacteriota bacterium | reverse complement strand
AGTCACTCCAATTGCTTGGAGCTCCTACCGTTTGTAGGCATACCGTTTCAGGTACTATTTCACCCTCCTGTTAGGAGTGCTTTTCACCTTTCCCTCACGGTACTTGTTCACTATCGGTCACTATCGAGTATTTAGCCTTACCAGATGGTTCTGGCAGATTCCCGCAAAATCTCACGTGTTCCGCGGTACTTGGGATACTTCTAAGAGGTCTTAACTTTTTCACTTACAGGACTTTCACCTTCTATGGTTGGCCTTTCCAAGCCATTCAGTTAAAATTAAGATTTGTAACCTCCCGGTATAGTACATTTCTACCAAGAAGTCCCGCAACACCGTCAGCGCAACGCATGTACGCTTGACACGCTGAACGGTTTAGGCTGTTTCCGTTTCGCTCGCCGCTACTCGGGAAATCACTGTTGTTTTCTTTTCCAGGAGGTACTGAGATGTTTCACTTCCCTCCGTTTGCTCCTATCTGCCTATTTTATTCAGCAGATGGTAACAGGGCATTACCCCTGTTCGGTTGTCCGATTCGGAAATCTCCGGGTCTGAGTCTGTTGCCGACTTGCCGGAGCTTATCGCAGGTAGCCACGTCCTTCTTCGCCTGATAGTGCCAAGGCATCCACGATATGCCCTTAGTAACTTAACCAAAAATTTTAAATTGATACAGATAGCATTAAGTATGCATCATAGTAAAAAAAACTTGTGAACTTTTATTAATTAATTTATGACGAGAATGTCAAAGAACAAATATAAAGTGGAGTTAAGCGGAATCGAACCGCTAACCCCCAGCTTGCAAAGCTGGTGCTCTACCAATTGAGCTATAACCCCCAGTTAGTTAAATCGCGCTAATATTTGTGGGCCTAAGTGGAGTTGAACCACTGACCTCACGCTTATCAGGCGTGCGCTCTAACCAACTGAGCTATAGGCCCTGATAAACCCAATAATAAAATAGTGTGCAAAGACAAAACAGTTGAGTAATTGTCTCTAGAAAGGAGGTAATCCAGCCGCACCTTCCGGTACGGCTACCTTGTTACGACTTAGCCCTAGTCACTGGTTTTACCTTAGGCGCTTATTAAAGGCGACTTCGGGTACCCCCAGCTTCCATGGCTTGACGGGCGGTGTGTACAAGGCCCGGGAACGTATTCACCGCGCCGTGCTGATGCGCGATTACTAGCAATTCCAGCTTCACAGAGTCGAGTTGCAGACTCCGATCCGAACTGAGACTACTTTTTAGGGATTGGCTCCACCTCGCGGTATTGCAGCCCTTTGTAGTAGCCATTGTAGCACGTGTGTGGCCCTAGGCGTAAGGGCCATGCGGACTTGACGTCGTCCCCACCTTCCTCACTACTTGCGTAGGCAGTCTCCTTAGAGTGCTCAGCATTACCTGGTGGCAACTAAGAAAAGGGGTTGCGCTCGTTGCGGGACTTAACCCAACACCTCACGGCACGAGCTGACGACAGCCATGCAGCACCTGTACAAGAACGCCTTGCGGCACCCTGACTTTCATCAGGTTTTCCTTGCGTTTCAAGCCTAGGTAAGGTTCTTCGCGTTGCATCGAATTAAACCACATGCTCCACTGCTTGTGCGGGCCCCCGTCAATTCCTTTGAGTTTCAACCTTGCGATCGTACTTCCCAGGTGGAGAACTTAATGCGTTAGCTCAGACACTGAACCTTAAAAGGTCCAACGTCTAGTTCTCATCGTTTAGGGTGTGGACTACCAGGGTATCTAATCCTGTTTGCTCCCCACACTTTCGTGCTTTAGCGTCAGTGACGGACCAGGTAACTGCCTTCGCCATTGGTGTTCTATCTGATATCTACGCATTTCACTGCTACACCAGATATTCCATTACCCTCTCCCGCACTCAAGGCTTTCAGTATCAAAGGCAGTTCCGGAGTTGAGCTCCGGGATTTCACCCCTGACTTAAAAACCCGCCTGAGCACCCTTTACACCCAGTAAATCCGGACAACGCTTGCCCCCTACGTATTACCGCGGCTGCTGGCACGTAGTTAGCCGGGGCTTACTCTGAAGGTACAATCAATACTCGATAAATCAAGTATATTTTTCCCCTCTTACAGAAGTTTACAAGAAAAATCCCTTCATCCTTCACGCGGCGTTGCTGCTTCAGCCTTTCGGCCATTGAGCAATATTCCTTACTGCTGCCTCCCGTAGGAGTCTGGACCGTGTCTCAGTTCCAGTATGGCTGATGATCCTCTCAGACCAGCTATCCATCGAAGGCTTGGTGGGCATTTACCCCGCCAACTACCTAATGGACCGCAGGCTCATCTCCGGGCGTCGAAACTTTAACAGCAGTCATGATGCCATGCTACTGCGTAATCTGATATTAGCTCACCTTTCGATGGGTTGTGTCAGACCTGGAGGTAGATTACCTACGTGTTACTCACCCGTGCGCCACTTTCTCTAAAATATTGCTACTTTAAAGATCGTTGACTTGCATGTATTAAGCACGCCGCCAGCGTTCGTCCTGAGCCAGGATCAAACTCTCCGTAGTAAAAAAATTTTTGGTTTTTACTACAATCCTGTCTCATACTTTGCACACTAAAAAATTTTAGTTAAACTCTTAGTTTATTAATTTGGGCTCGATATATTGTTAAAGAACGAAATTTGAATTACTGTAAAAAACAAATATAATAACTTTTGAGCGATAAGTCAATGAATTAATTAATAATTATTTAACTTTTTTTCTTTTTTTAATATTAGATAAATTCTCTTAAGTAAAAAGTCAAGTCAAATGATATTTCTTAATCTCATCCTCTTTTTTCAGCGCTCTTTTCATAAGTCCCGTCATAGCCGTATGCGGCGTTATACCTCTGAACAGAATTTCGTAAACTTTCTCAGTAATCGGCAGTTCAATCCCAAATTTTCGCGCTAAATTAAAAGCTGATTTCGTTGTGGCTACTCCCTCTGCAACCATCTTCATTTCTTTCAGTATTATATTCAGATTTTTTCCTTTGCCGATCTGCTCCCCTACAAAACGATTACGGGAATGCTTCGATGCACATGTTACTATTAAATCACCGATTCCCGATAATCCGAAAAATGTTTCTTTCCTCGCTCCTAATTTCATTCCGAGTCTCATTATTTCAGTTATACCTCTTGTCATTAATGCCGCCTTTGTATTGTCTCCGAAACCCGCTCCATCCGCTATGCCCGCTGATATCGCTATTACATTTTTTAATGCTCCGCCCAGCTCAGCTCCTTTTAAATCGTTGTTTGCATAAACTCTGAAATAATCATTCGAAAATATTCTTGATATTAATCTTGCAGTCTTTAAATCATTTGCCGCGCATACAACAGCAGTGGGTAACTTTCTTGAAACTTCCTCTGCATGCGACGGACCCGATAGGCAGGCTATTTTATTTTTGTTAATACTGAAGATGTCCCGAAGTATATCAGAAACAAGCATATCAGTCTTATTCTCTATTCCCTTGGAAACACTGATTACAACCGTTTTTCCGAAATCATATCCGGCGATGCTTCTGAAACTATTCCGTATATATTGTGTCGGTACGGCAACTACAACAACATCTTTTCCGTTTACTGATTCTTTAAGATTATTTGTTATAATTATGCCGTTTGGAATTTTTATCTTAGGTAAATAATAAAAGTTTTCTCTGTACTCTTTTAATGTTTCGGCATATTCTTTACTGTATTCCCATAAAGTAACAGAACAACCGTTTCTTTTCAATAATATTGCAATCGTAGTGCCCCATCCGCCGGCACCAAGTACTGATATCTTCAACTACTTTAAATTAAATATTTCTGAAAGGGGCTTTGATTTTAAATATCCTGATAAGCCATAATTTGTCGAATCTGCTCTCAGTCCCGATGAGAAGTCGTTTTATATTTGCTCTGTGATTGTAAATAAGAAACAGAGAAACTACTATACTGAAAAAAATGAGCGTTTTATACCCGTATATTTCAACTTTGAAAATATTCTCCCTTATGAACATAGTAACAGGAAATGTAAACGAGGCTACAATAGAACCCAGGGAAACATATCCCGAGGACAGTAATATTAATATAAAGAAACCTGCGCTTATAGATGTATCAACGGGCGTCAGCGCAATAAACATTCCGAGTGCAGTGTTTATACCTTTTCCGCCTTTAAATCCGACAAAGACAGAAAATGTATGCCCTATTATCGCCGAAACTCCGGCAATAATTTTTATCAGCGTAAAATCATCAAATGGAGTGACGTTCCTGAATGGCAGGTTATCATAAAATAAATTCGATATAAACAATACTACTATAAAACCTTTTGCAACATCGAGAATCTGTACAAGAATTCCCGATGGAATTCCGAGTGTTCGGAATGCATTCGTGGAACCTAAATTACCGCTTCCGTATTGCCTGATATCCACACCTTTAAATATTTTGCCTATAATAAACGCAAAAGGTATCGCTCCTATCAGATAACTTGCTAATATGAGTAAAAATAATGATAACATTAAGAAAAATTAGTTCTTTATGATGTAAGCAAACAAATTTAAATGTAAATTACAAGTCAAGAATATTGACTGTTTAACAACTATATGATTTTTACTATAGTTAGGGTGATTATTTTACACCCAGCATTTCCTTACGGGATTTAAATAATCCTCTGAGATAGTTTTCATCTACCTCAAATACCTGATTAACCCCTGAGACTACCATAAGATACTTCTGATTCGAAGGATTTTCTTCTTCCTTCGCTAATTTAATTTCCGTAACTGCATTGTTCCAGTTAACTTTAGCGGTATAAATAAATTTTGATGCATCTGTCGGTAAAGTATCTTTAAAGCCCTGTGTGTTTAAATTTGAAAGTATATTTGCAATCCCCTCAGTCACCGTAGAAACAGCCGAGTCTTTTCCAACCCAATATTTTCCGGTTGAATCCGCTGTCAAAGTATAGTTTTCTGTGGGTGTGAGAAAATCTATTGATTTTACAGAGGCTTTCGGTATAGCAATTATTAATTTGTCTCTCCACTCGTTCAGGTCATTTTTTACAATATTATTCCATAAGAAATCATCTGCAAGAAATATTTCATTACCATCAGCTCTTTTTATATATGACTGTGAAGCTCCGCTCCCCGCATTGCCTACCATTATCTGCCCTATACTTTTCCCTCCCTGGTAAACATTTATACGCGTATAGTTAGTATCATTAAAACCATACCTGTCCTTATTACCCGGATTATCGGAAAGCTTGCTTGAGATTTTGTAATTTTTCAGGGTTGAAAGTGCATTCGCAACAGATGGCTGATATGCTAAATATTCAGCAGGAGATGTCAGCATCCAGTTTATTCCCTTTTTTTCAATTGTAATTTTTTTACCTCTGTATTCGATTTCAAATTTATCAACAGCAGAGGAATCCGCAATAAAAAACTTCTCCTCTAGTTTATATGTAGAGGTTTTTTCGCCCCTTTCGGTTGTGAGGAAATAAGCCGCTATTGCCAGAACTATTAATATTACAATTAAAAGAAGGTTTTTGTTGTTTTTGTTCATGTTGTTGAATTATTTTGATTGTAATAATTTCTTCCTCATCTTCTTTTTATTCCAGACAAAAAGTCCTAAGATTAAAACAGCAAGAGGCGGAAATATAAGATTAAAATATTTTATAAACTTCTTCGTACCGTCAGCAACTTCTTCTATCGGCGATTCTGATGAATCTTTACTCCTTATTTCAGCAAGCCCGACATCATCAGCAAGGTAATCAACCATGTTCACAAAGAATATTATATTGTCTTTGGGAGGTCTTTGTTCTTCATTTGCTAAATCCCCGTCCCCGATGGCAATAATCTTTGCTTCTTTCAGACCTGAATTCAACTGTGTCCCGCTGTACGGTTTTGACCCGGGTATTGTATCCTGAGGTACCGGCTTACCGGCGTAAAAACTGTTAAATATTCCCGTGTACATCGCTCCGACTACGAATCCCTTTGATGCAAAAAGAGTATCTGCCTGTTTCTTGTTCATATTCTGAAACTGCTCAAGGTTTAGTATAAAAAAACCATCGGCTTTTCCGGATTTATCCGAAGTCGTAAATAATGGTGTTACTTTCAGACCCTTCCCGTTTGCCGCGTTTAAATCAATTGAACTGACAAAAGACAGAACAACTGACTGTATGTTCTTAAATGCCGAAATTTCTCTCGATATATTTGATACATTCGGGAAATAAGGATAGCTTACCTGCACCGGAATGCCGATAGGCGATTGAACGCTTACGGGTGCGCATTGCAAATCACGGATAAGATCAGTATTAATCGCAATCCCGTAACTATTAAGCATGTCGTCAAGATTCGTTTTAATAACATCACCGATTACAATTTGCTGCTGGAAATTCGGAATAACTTTATTAATCAGAAAAGCAATATTTCCGCCTTTCATAATGAACTGATCGATTAAAAATTTCTGCCATTCCGGAAACTCTGATTTCGGACCCATAACGATCAGCGTTGATATATCGTCAGGAATCAACTTAGTTGATGCCAGCTCTACCCTTACAACTTCATATTGCGCGGAAAGTATTCCGTTAATCTGATTGAATTTTGTATAATCATATTCCCCGTTGCCCTGAAGAAATCCGATTTTTTTCTTCTTTTCGGTAGTTAACTTTTTTATGGTGCTTGTAATATCATACTCGATATTCGCCGCTGACTGGATGTATGGAATTATTTCTTGTTTCCCGGCATACAGGAATACAAGTCCCAGATAAGCTTTCTTGACTTCCATCTTGTCATTATCAACCACCTGTAACTGCATAGGTTGAATTCCGTATTTCTGCGCGTCTTTCTGCATTTCGTTATTATCATCATCGCCTGTCGGATTCAGGAATTCATAATTCAGATTTCCGTTCGAATATGACCGGTAATCGTTAAGAATATCCTGTATCTGCTTCCTCATGCTGTTATAAGGAGCCGGAAGATTATCGCTGAAGTATGCTTTTATAACCAATTTGTCGTTTAGCGACTTCACAATGTCTTTGCTGATTGCCGATAATGTATATGTTTTATTCTTTGTTAAGTCAACTCTTGTAAAGAGTCTGCTCGAAATAACATTAATGGCAATTATAATACCAATTATTATCGCTAATTTAATAAATGTATCTTTTTTTAAATCCTTTCGGTTCATTTCCTGATGTTTTAAGTTAACTTAATTATATGTTTTTACCATTTTCTGCTCTCAAGAGATGTTCTCGTGAGTAACAGCATAATTGATATTGAACTTACGTAATAAACTAAATCTTTTGTGTCAATAACACCGCGTGCAATACTGGAAAAATGATAATCGGTGCTGATATACTCTACTGTTGTTATCAGCGGAGCCGGTATAAAAATCAGTATTTTATTCAGCATAAATAAAGCGAATATTATCAGAAAGCTCACAATAAACGCTACAACCTGATTTTCGGTCAGAGAAGATGCAAAAAGCCCTATGCTTATGTATATTCCGCTCATTAGTATAATTCCGATATAAGCGCTTATGATAGAGCCGATATCAAGAGAGCCGAGCAATTTAAGGCTTATTACATAAATCAAAGTCGGAGCAAGCGTCAGAGCGGCAAGTGTCAGAGTCGAAAAAAATTTTCCGAGCACTATATCAGAATCGGAAATGGGTTTTGTAAGCAACAGTTCTATTGTTCCGGACTTTTTCTCTTCCGAAAAAGTGCGCATCGAAATTGCCGGTATATAAAAAAGAAAAATAAACGGAACAATTTCAAATACTCCCCTCATAGATACAACTCCCGCAAGAAACAGACTGCTTGTAAAAAACCACCCTGTTATTATCAGGAATACTACAATAATAATATATGCTACAGGTGAAGTGAAATACGATCTTACTTCTCTTTTAAATATTGTTAGTATGTTATTCATTATTTTTATGTTGTTAATTTTCTGAATATATCTTCAAGTGATGTTTCCTCCTGATGCATTTCAAGCAGAACCATGTTTAAAGAAATCGCTTTCATAAATATTTCCTCTCTGACGTCAACGCCTTTATTCGCTGTTATATCAAGCTGCCACGCATTTTCGTTATCGCCTTCAAGCTTTACTTTTTCAACATTTTTTACACTTTCGAATGAAGAAATAACTTTTTCTCTGCCATATCTGGGGTCTTTCTTAACGATGAGATATATGTTAATCTGCCCCTGAAAACGCTTCTGCAAAGAATCGGTCGTTCCGTCGGCTACAATTTCCCCGTTGTTTATTATTATTACCCTGTCACAGGTTGCCTGAACTTCCTGCAGGATATGCGTGGATAACATGAGCGTTTTTTCCTTGCCTAAATCTTTAATAAGTTTCCTTATTTCAATTATTTGATTCGGATCAAGACCGGACGTGGGTTCGTCAAGAAGAAGTACAGCAGGATTATGTATCATCGCCTGCGCCAGACCTACACGCTGTTTAAACCCCTTGGATAGTTCTCCGATATCTTTATGCCTCACATCTTCAAGACCGCATACTCTGACCATCTTCTTAACTGAATCTTTAATTTTATCTTTTGGAACGGACTGAAGTTCGGCCGTGTATTTAAGATAATCAATAACGTTCATGTCCTGATACAACGGATTCTGCTCCGGTAAATAACCGATTTTTTTTCTTACTGCAATCGGGTCGTCTTCTGCGTTTATACCGTTTACAAATATTTTACCGCTGTTTGGCGTAAGATATGTTGTAATCATTTTCAAGGTGGTTGATTTTCCAGCTCCGTTCGGACCAAGAAACCCGACTACTTCCCCCGTCTTAATCTCAAAAGATATTTTTTTGACAGCCGCCTGCTGTCCGTAATACTTTGATAATTTTTCTACTTTTATTGACATATTTTTACAAATGTTTTACAAAATTAACTCTTATTAATTAAATTTTCAAAACCAAAATTTACGCTATAATTTAGTTGAATAATTTTTTTCATAATAATTCAGATATTCACCGCTCATAACCTTGCGCCACCAGCTTTCATTTTTTTTATACCAGCCGATAGTTTTACTGATTCCTTCGTCAAATTTATGCTTAGGAGTCCATCCGAGTTCTTTCTGAATTTTAGAAGAATCAATCGCATAGCGTCTGTCATGCCCTGGTCTGTCTTTTACGTATGTAATCTGCTCTTCGGTTTTACCGAGCAATTTAAGTATGAGCTTAACAATATCAATATTATACCATTCATTATTTCCGCCGATGTTATAGACTTCTCCGGCATTACCTTTATGCAGTACTTCAAAAATTGCAGAACAATGATCTTCAACATATAACCAGTCACGTACGTTTTTTCCGTCTCCGTAAACCGGCAGTTTTTCTCCGTCAGTTGCTTTTGCTATCATAAGCGGTATCAGTTTCTCGGGAAATTGATACGGACCGTAATTATTCGAGCACCTTGTGATTAATACCGGAAATTTGTGAGTATGGTAATATGCATTGCATAAAAGATCCGCCGAAGCTTTGCTTGCAGAATAAGGGCTGTTCGTTGTTATAGGTGTTGATTCAGTAAATTTAATTTCTTTCATATCTTCAGGAAGTGAGCCATAGACTTCATCCGTCGAAACCTGCAGATATTTAGAAACATCTGATTTCATTGAAATATCAAGCAGGTTCTGTGTCCCCATTACATTCGTATGAACAAATTCCCTTGAACCAAGTATGCTCCGGTCAACATGCGATTCTGCGGCGAAATTAACTACTGTGTCAATTTTCTTACCTGTAATAACTTTTACTACATCTTCTTTTTCGCATATATCCCCTCTAACAAAAGTGTAATGTTTATCACCGGAGATATCCGACAGGTTTTCAAGGTTACCCGCATAGGTAAGTTTGTCAAAATTAATTATATTGTAGTCGGAATTCTGCAAAGCAAATTTAATAAAATTGCTTCCGATAAACCCGGCTCCTCCTGTTACTAATATATTTTTCATTAAATTATAATTAAAATTATTTGACAAATAATCCTACATAAACACCGAAATTAAACATAAAACCATCGGCTTTGATTCCCGAAGGTACATTGCTGACTTCTAATTCATCTTCAAGTTTCCAGGTTGACTGCGCCGACAGCATGTAACCGCCGTTTAACTTAAAATAAAGGAAACTCGCCGCCTGAAATCCGATTCCTGCCTGCGGAGTCAGACTGTAAACCTTTGTTTTAAATTTTGACGTAGTATATTTTGATGAGGAAACAGAGTCAGGTGATATCTGAATAATATTCCAATTTTTTAAGTCGTTTGAAAACTGTGAGATATTCAGGCTCAGACTTCCTAATCCCAGAACAGCCCCCAAAGTATAATCAAATGAATCTGATATTTTTTTTGCGTACTCTATTGTAATACCGCCGCCGGAATAAGAATACTGCACTATTTTAGTAGTGCTGTTTATTGTCGGAACAGAGCGGTCATACGAATATCCGTAACCTGTACCACCGATTCTTAACCCCTTTATTACGGGAATATCAATAAATCCACCGATACCGGTTGAGAAAAAACCTCCGGTCGGGAATTCGGGAATTCCGATTTTCTTCATTTCACTGTTAAGGTCTGTTACAGAAGGATAATTTAATCCGAAAACAGGTCCTATTGCAATGGAAAATTTATTGAAAATCTGCGCATTTGTAATGCTTACCATCAGAAACAGAAAGAAAACGGAAAATACTATTTTTTTCATGTTGAGAAAATTATCTAAACCGGTTACTTAAACAACTTATAAGATAACTAATTTATCTTTTTTTAAAAAGTAATAAATTAGAACATCGCATTTACGCCGATGGTCGGAAGTACCCCTATACTCTCCCTCGCTTCAATCTTATTTGTATATTTATTCCATTCATATCCGCTGATATTTTTTCGACCTGTGATGTTTTGTATATCAACATAAGTTATCAGTGTCCATTTACTGAAATTCCATACTTTTTGAGCGCGGACATCCAATGAATAATAATTCGGAAGCCGTCCTGTGTTATATTCCGAAACGAGTTGTGTTCCGTCAGCCGGATTTATCGGCGTGTAAGGACGCCCACCTGCAAATCGAAACTTTGAAGATATTTCCCATCCTTTGCCGAGAATGTAACCGTCGGTTATTGTCGTCAGGGCTTCATTGTCATAGTCCCCGTCGCGTTCGATTCCGTCAAGCGCCGTATATCTCGCTCTGAATAAAGATACATTTACCGTACCGTAAATGTTCGAGGTCAGAGTTTTCTGAAAAAAGAATTCCACGCCTTTTGTGTATCCGTTTCCGCAGGAAATAAGAGGCTCGATAACAAAGGTTTGCGAAGTCTGATAGTCTCCGCCGTTATTGGCAAGTATTAAATATGGTCTGTAAACGCTTGAAGGATAATTATCGTATTTCTTGTAATATATTTCTACGCTTGCCTTAGTATCTTTATTCGGAAAGTATTCCAGCCCGGCTATGTAATGGTCAGCCCGTATATCTTTGAGGTTTCTGTTCCCGGGATCTGATACAATCGAAATGTACGCAGGGGACTGGTAGAATATACCGTAACTGAAATTAAGATTCAGGTTTCTTAGTACTGCTATAGATGCAGATATTCTCGGGGATATATAATTCTTGTCATTAATATATTCGAAATAATCGTATCTTAATCCTGCGTTTAATCTCACAAAACCAAATAACTTCTGAGTTATCTGAAAAAATAATGCGCCTTTAAAACTCCGGTCATCGTTATTGAATGATACCGGCGGGAGGATCTGTCTTTGTCCCGTCAAGGGGTCAATCATATAGAGTGTGTCGGCATCTCTCATAATTTCATTCCTGAAACTTACGATTTTACCCTCACCTCCGAATGTGATTTGCCTGGAAAGGTCCGGCAGCCAGTTAAATTCCCCCTTAAATCCTGTTTCTCCTTCATAAGATCTGTTCTTAAAAGTTTCCTCAAATGCCGCATTTCTTCCTGAGTAATCAAACGATGTGTAATTCCTTGTAAGATTTAAAAGAGTATAAGATTTTGGCGATAACAATGACTTTAACTCAAATGCGGCAACATATCCCCATTGATTATTTTTTAAAATATTTTCGTTATCCTGCTTTTGAGTCTCGGTATTATTATTGAAATTGACATTATCAATATTTCCCACACCGTTAAAAGTAAAAAAATTATTCTTGTTTAAATCGTAGGTAGCTTTTGCCTGGAAGGAAGAATATTCAGGTACGAAACCAAAACCCGCAGCATTAAATATGAAATCTAAATAACTTCTTCTTGCCGATAACAGCCACGAACCGCGTTTTGAACTCCCGAATGGTCCCTCAACTACTGCACCGAAGCCTGTTGCGCTGAGATTTAAATCAGTCATCATGTTCATCCTGTTACCTTCTCTTTGCTTAATTTCAAGAACCGAAGATAATTTATCTCCGTATTTTGCGGAAAAACCGCCCGTTATGAAGTTAATCTCGTTAATAAAATCAAGGTTTATAATGCTGACCGGACCGCCTGTGGAGCCCTGTGAACCAAAGTGATTTATATTCGGTATCGGAGAGTTATCTAAAAGAAACAGATTTTCTGAAGGAGCTCCGCCCCTTACAATTAAATCGTTCCTGCCGTCATTTACGAATGAAACTCCAGGCAGTGTCTGAACAACGCGCCCTATATCTTCAAAACCCCCGGGTGTGCGGCGAATTTCCTCATAACTGAGGCTTTTAAATGAAGTTGATAAATCAAGAGGCATTGCAAACCTCTCAGCTTCTACAGTAATTTCCTCGGTTGATGTCAGCATTAATCCGGCTTTTAGTGAATGCATACCACCGGTTGTAACTATCACGTTATCAAGAAATAAAGGCTTATATCCAAGTGATGCAATTTTAACCGAATAAATTCCGACAGGAATTTCTTTAACAGTAAAATTACCATCATCGTCTGATCCGGCTTTTATATTTAGTTTCTCAATAGATATTACAGCTCCGGTAACAGGCTGTTGATTTGTTATATCAATTACCTTGCCGTAAATCGTTCCGGTTTCCTGCGAATAAACAGTGTTTGCTATCGCATGAAATAAAATAAACAGAAATATTAATTTTTGCACAGGACATATTGTTTTAAGGTTAACATTAATAACAATATAAAAAATAAGAGAAAAGTTCCTGCCGGACAGAGGCAACTCCTCATTCCGGCCTGCCTGGTTCAGACGGCGGTTTTAAAGATGGGCTCGAATTTGAAAATTATGAATTAATTTCTTCGAATTTTCGTTCGTCAAAGATTAAATGCTTGCATAGTTCTCTTCCCTTTTCATCAATCTTATAAAGCGGTGTAATTTTACCTGCATGAACTATAACCATATCCAGCCCCGCTTCAACAGCATAATGAAGAAAAACTGAATTTAGAATATGCCTTAAATGAGGATTTAACCCGAAAGAACAATTGCTGAGTCCGATTATAGTCTTACTTTTAGGCATGATTTTT
>JAPLFI010000465.1 GCA_026390755.1 Ignavibacteriota bacterium | reverse complement strand
GGAAACGGCAGGAATTATATCAGTTTTTTATTTTATAAATCAAATTAATAAAGGATGAACTATGAAAACATTTAAATCTTTACTATTTATTATTATTTTTATTTTAATTGCGGGATCCGTTAAAGCTCAGTTCGATAAACCGGTATTTCAGTTCAGCGCGGGGATAACAAATCCGGATAAAGGTCTCAGAGGTGACAGTTATGTAAGGTATTCTAACAAATACAGATATGTAAATATACCTTTTAATATTGACACAACATTGACGTTTCCTTATGAAATAACCTACGTTGATACAAACTTAATCAGCCAGAATTACGGAGGACAGACAGGATTATATTTCGCCGGCACAGCCAAGATTAATGTTGACAAATATGAAGTTGTCAAACTTTTGGGTTCGCTTTCCTTCAGTACTTTCAATTCATTCCAGACTTCAAAATCAGGATACATTCCGGTATTTAATCAGAGTTATATTCAGCAGACTCCGATCAGTTATGATTATAACTTTAACAACTTTGGAATCGGACTTGGTCTGGAAATTGCCCCGTTAGCTTTTACGAAATTGATATCTCCGTTCATAAACGGACAATTCAATTTCAATTTTATGAGCGCAACTCTCTCAAGAACAACCGGACCGAGCGATTCAAGTAAAATAAGTTTTTCGGATTTCAGAATGGGTGTTAACATCGGCGCGGGTATTGAATTTAAAGTAACTCCTCAGTGGGGATTTTTGATGGGCGTGAAGTATGACTTCGGCAATTTATTATTAAAGAACACCGACAGAAGTTCAAGAGTCGAATGGGGAAGAACGAATGCTTCTATAAATGATGACGAAGGTTATTACTCTGCTAATATTTATGACCCTCCCGGAACACCGATAAGAGATAATATAAAATCGGCGCAGAAACAAATTAACTGGGCTACATTTTACATCGGAGTGAATTTTTATCCGAATATGAGTCCGTCGAAACCAACAAAGAAATAAGGCTGTATTATAAAAACGAAAACATTATCACGTCGAAGATCCCGATGTTCTTTATCGGGATCTTTAGCTGGACTCTGCCTTTGCTCATATTCTAAAAGCTCTTCTCTGTGACCTCTGTGTAACTTCTTTGTTATCTATTCAATATTATAATACAGCAATAGTTATTAAACACGCTCTAAACCCCTGCGGGGTTTAGAGCGTGTTTAATATCGGCAGTAAATTATATGACGATTACGCGAAAATAAAATATAAAATTATAAGAACTACACCCGCAATTGTAATAGTAGCATAATCCTGAATTATGCCGGTTTGAATTTTCCTCCAGTCAATACTAAGCCTCGATACATAAAAAGAAATACCGTTCACAAATCCGTCGATAATTTTAACGTCAAATATCTTCCAGAGAAAAAATTCCGATGTATTTTGTACCGGCTCAACAACTGATTTATCGTAAATTTCATCAAGATAGTATTTATTTTCAAGAATTTTCCCGAATCCTTTTTCTTTTTCAAACCTCTCCTGTTTGGAAAATTTCTTAAACGCGAAATATATCACGCCTGCGGCTACTAAAACAGATAATATCAAAAGTAATATTTCCACCGACACTGCATGATGTCCTTCGGGTTTATAAAGCTGAATTACGCGATTTGCATTTGTAAAAACAGGTTCAAGCCAGCGCTCAAGGTAATTCGGCAATCCTGTGAAATGCGGCAATCCGATAAAACCGCCGACAGCCGAAAGGATTCCGAGAATAATAAGTGGTATCGTCATAGTTCGCGGTGATTCATGCGGATGAACTTTATTTTCATCGTATCTCGCTTTACCAAAAAATGTTAATCCCGTGAGACGGAACATATAAAAGGCAGTCAAAGCGGCAGTGAACAGAACAATTATGTACGGCAAAATTCCGGCGTTTATGAATGTCTGATAAAGTATTTCATCTTTACTGAAAAATCCCGAAAGCGGCGGAATCCCGGATATGGCAAAAGCGCCGACGAGGAAAGTTATATATGTAATCTTCATTTTATTTTTTAGACCGCCCATATTTCTTATATCCTGCTCGTCATGCATGGCGTGAATTACCGAACCGCTGCCGAGAAACATAAGCGCTTTAAAGAAGGCATGGGTAATCAAATGAAATATTGCGACACCGTAGGACATTGTTCCCAGTGCGATAAACATAAAGCCAAGCTGTGAAATTGTCGAATAAGCAAGTATTTTTTTAATATCATTTTGCTTTAATGCAATAGTTGCCGATATAAGCGCAGTAAGTATTCCGACAATCAGAACTATCTGCGAAGCAGTAGGGGACAGGGCATACAGAACGGAAGTTCTTGCAATAAGATAAATTCCCGCAGTTACCATAGTGGCGGCATGTATAAGCGCGGAAACGGGAGTCGGACCTGCCATCGCGTCCGGCAGCCATACAAACAGCGGAATTTGAGCCGATTTTCCCGTGGCACCGAGGAAAAACAAAAGCGCTATTGCCGTCAGTAAAACGCTGTTAACCGGCATACCGGCAATGTTCCCCAGAAATCCCGATATTTCAAGAGTACCGAAATTAGCGAAAATAAGAAACATAGCCGTCATGAATCCGAAATCTCCGATACGGTTAACTATGAAGGCTTTCTTTGCCGCGTCTCCCGTAAATTTCTTTTCAGACCAAAAACCTATGAGCAGGTACGAGCATAATCCAACGCCTTCCCAACCCAGGAAAACAAGTAAAAAGTTATCTGCAAGCACAAGATTAAGCATCGCAAATATGAAAAGATTTAAATATGAGAAAAATCTGGCAAAACTCTCATCACCGTGCATGTATCCAATGGAATATACATGTATGAGAAATCCGATTCCCGTTACAACCATGACCATGGTAATGGACAGAGGATCGAGGACAAAAGAATAATTAATGCTTAATTTACCTGCGGCAATCCAGTTGAAATAATTTAAAACTATCTTTCTCGATTCCGGCGGAACCGATATAAAATCCAGAAACACCAGAAAAGTGATGAAAAAAGGAACAAATACGAGAAAAGAAGACAAATAACCTGAAAACTTCTCTGAATTAATACGTTTTCCAAATAAAATATTGATTAAAAAACCAAATAACGGCAATAATGTAACAAGTAAAAAATATTTTGTCATAAAAGCAAATTTACCATTTTAAAATATTAATTTCATCAATATTTAAGGTTTCTTTATTTCTGAATAACGATATTACAATTGCAAGACCGATTGCGGCTTCGGCGGCAGCAACTGTCATAACGAAAAACACAAATATCTGTCCCGAAGAATTACCTAGAAATGAAGAAAAGGAAACCAGTGAGATATTGACAGCATTCAGCATTAATTCGATGCACATAAAAATAATAATAGCATTTCTTCTCACCAAAACACCGATGACACCTATAGCAAACAGTATAGCGCTTAAAATCAGGTAAAAATTTATATCAATCATAATATTTATTAATAATAAAGACAAATTAAGAAATAATACTAACAAAATAAATCTAATATCGCAACTACTCAGCATTAAAATAAATAGCCACAGATTCACAGATTTAACTAAAATATTTTAAAATAATACTCATTCCAAAAAGAAAGTTGCCAAATTGGAAGAACAATTTTTGGGGTATAAATGAAAATTCATCATAGTTTAGGCGAAAATCACTAATATCAGAAATAATAATTTTATAATCTGTGAATCTGTGGCAACCTTTATAATATTTACGCTGAGTAGTTACCTAATATCTAATCATTATGGAAAGGGGATTAATTTTATGAAAAATACTAAGATTCTAAAGCTTATAAAGAAAACATAAACATTCGACTTTACATAATATATATTATATAACACATTTATCAACTATGGTTTATTTCTTATCAAATATTTTTAATGCAATTTTCTGATTCATGGTTGAAAATCTATTGTTTATTCTCTGAAACCTCTATATCTTTACAGAAAATACCGATTGAAGTTAATAGATAAATATATTCTCAAACATTTTATTCAGAATTTTCTGTTCGGATTATCCTGTTTCGTTCTGATTTTCATACTTGTTGACTTATTTGAGAATATGGATAAATTTATTGATAAGAAACTTAGTTTACCGTTGCTTGCACTATATTACGCATATTTCATACCGGATATTCTTAAACTCATAACTCCGGTCGGTATTTTACTGGCTTCTTTATTCACTATAAGCCGGTTTGTCAATTATTCCGAACTTACGGCAATGAAGTCTGCCGGTATCAGCATTTACCGCTATTTGCTCCCGATTATTACGGTTGGTATGATAATCACATTATTTTCAGTTTATTTCAACGGCTGGATTGTTCCAAAAACCAACCATTTAAAGTACAATTTTGACCGTAATTATCTCGGCAGAAATTCAATTCCTAACTCAATCCAGAATATCTATATTCAGGATAAGAAGAACCGTATAATTACTATAAATACTTATGACAAAATAGCTTTAACCTGCAGTAACACTTCAATACAAATTTTCAATCCGGATACTCTGTTTTCTTTAAAAGCGCGATACGATATTGAAAGTATGAAATGGGATTCAACGAGAAATGATTGGTTTATAAATAAGGTTTACGAGCGGCTATTTTATTATGCCGAAACTGAAAGTCTGAAAACCAATTTCAATTTATACATAAGTGATTTAAAGTATGTCCAGAAGATCAGTATAGACCCGTCACAAATTGAGAAAAGACAGCTAAGGCCTGAAGAGCTTGTTTTAAGTGATTTCCGTCAATTCATTGACAATCTCGAAGAAAGCGGACAGGATGCCGCTAAAGAGAAAGTGGATTATTATTCTATTATCTCATTCCCTTTCGCAAATCTTGTAACCATCATCTTCGGTGTATCAATTTCATCAAACCGTCGTAAAGCAGGAGCCGCGCTTCATTTCGGAATCAGCCTGATAGTCAGTTTTTTTTATCTCGGTTTTGTAAAAATCTCTCAGGTTTTCGGCTATAACGGTGATTTAAATCCGATATTAACAGCCTGGCTTGCGAATATTCTGTTTCTTGCCATATCTCTCGCGAATTTTTACAGATTAAACCGAATTTAACTTCTCACCACAGAGGCACAGAGAAAACTGAGTTGCACCGAGAATAATATTTGCTCTTATTCTCGGAAAGCTCTTCTCTCTCGTAACTCTGTGTCTTCCCTGCCTGCGGCAGGCAGGTCTGTGTAACTCTGTGTCTTCTCTGTGACCTCTGTGTAACGTCTTTGTTATCTATATCAATAGTATATGAAAAATCAGTTGATTTTATCGCCGCCCTGAGTTTGCGGCACCTGGAAGCCAAAAGTACTTTCATTCCCTGTTCCGTTCAGTTTTATTTCACCATACTGATTTTCAAATCTTTCGATGTTATCTTTAAGAGCATTCATAAACATCTTGCAATGCTGAGGCGTCATAATTATACGTGAATGTACTTTTGCCTTGGGAATACCGGGGAAAATTCTCGTGAAATCCAGTATAAATTCGGCTCCGGAATGTGAAACAATTACGAAGTTCGAATATGCCCCTTCGGCTTCTTTTTCGCCGAGTTCTATGTTTATTTGTGCCGGCTGATTGATATCGCTCATAAGTTTGATTTATTTGTCTGAAATTAGCGATTATCTTTTTTAATTAACAGACATTCTTTTTTCATTTAGTAAATAGTATTAATAAGTTAAATTGTATAGTTTAGAAAACTAATTTATTATTATATGAGTTTATTAATTATCGGCTCTATAGCTTTAGATACAATTGAAACGCCTTATGGTAAGGAAGAATACACACTCGGAGGCTCGGCAACGTTCATATCTACTGCCGCAAGCTACATAACAAACGACGTTCGCCTTGTCGGCATCGTCGGATATGATTTCCCCGATTGTGAGGTGAAATTCCTCGAATCACGCGGAATTGATATTTCCGGTCTAGAAAAATCAAAAGACAAAAAAACTTTTCACTGGCACGGTGTTTACAGTAAAGATATGAATTCACGCGATACAATTACTACGGAACTGAACGCGTTCGAAACATTCGACCCTGTTATCCCGGAAAAATTCAGAGATAGTAAATTTGTTTGTCTCGGAAACGTTCATCCCGCAATTCAGAAAAAAGTGATTCTTCAGTTAAGGAATCCGGATTTTGTTATGATTGATACGATGAACTTCTGGATTGACGGCGAACCCGCAAAATGATTCTGAAGCGCGCGATTTATCGGGAGAATTTAATTTAGTTCTCGCCGCCGAAAAAATCCTTACAATGGGTCCTAAAATGCTTATAATCAAAAAAGGCGAACACGGAGCTCTGCTTTTTACAAAGGACCTGGTTTTCTCGGTCCCCGCCTACCCTCTTGCAAAAGTATCCGACCCAACGGGCGCGGGCGATACTTTCGCCGGCGGTTTTATGGGCTGGATATCGCGCACTGCTAACCTCTCCCCGGAAAACCTTAAACTTGCTATCGTTTACGGAAGCGTTATGGCTTCCCTTGCCGTAGAAGAGTTTTCTCTCGGAGGTATAAGAGCTCTTGATAATAACAAAATAATGAAACGCTTTAATGAATTCAGGAACTTAACTTACTTCGACGCGGTAAAATTATAGTATGAAACAACTTAAAATGATTAACGTATGTCATTAATGAGGTCAAAAGCAGTTGTCCTCAGCGGTTTCAGATACGGAGAAACAAGCAAAATTATTACTTTATTGACGGAAACATCCGGGAAATTTGCCGCCGTCGTCAAGGGAGTGAGAAACAGTAAGTCGAAATACGGAGCAGTTTTTGAAAATATGAATCTTATTGAAGTTATTTTGAATAAGAAAGACAACCGGGATCTTCAGATAATATCAAAGGCAGAATGTATAAATCCGTTCTTTCATATTAAATCTGATTTTGATAAACTTTCGGCGGCATACAGGATGGTAGAATTAACATCTAAAACAACGTATGATTATGACCCGAATTACGGCGTTTTCTGTTTATTATCGGAATCTATGAAAAAACTCGAAGAAATAAGCGCAGGAATGGAGACTCTGTATCTGTACTTCCAGATCCATCTTGCACTGCATCTCGGCATAGATCCTTTGGGAATAAACAGTACTGAAAATTCATTACAGGTGAATGAAGAATTCCGATTGCCGTATAAGCCGGCTTTCCGTATAAACGAGAATCAGAGGGCAATGCTGCTGACCGTCTCCGGTTGCGAATTAGATATGATTAACATAATTAAGACCGATATTGATACAATAAAATACCTGCAGGAGGTTTACAACATGCACTTTGTGATGAATTTACAGAAGTTCGGTTATCTTAAAAGCCATAAAATTTTTGAACAATTAAAAAAATGAATATGACCTTTGTTACATCTTTATAAAGATTATCTTAGTAAACATAACAAAAGGAGAAAAATACACATGCCAAAAAAAGCAATATTCGCGGGCGCATTTTTATTGGTGCTTGCACTGTCATTCGGAGCAATTCTGATTGCCAATTTCAGCGGTGTGAAAATGCTTGTTGCAGATTCACAGATAGACTTTAAAACAACACCCCCTGTTCAGTCGAACAGCAATATAAAAGGTCTCAACGATGCCTTTATTGAAATTGCAAAATCAGTAACTCCATCGGTCGTATTTATAGATGTTACAAGCAATGTCAAACAAAAAGAGGGCGATAAGAATTTTCAGTTCTTTTTTGGTCCCGATTTTAACATGGATGATGTTCCGCAGCACGGTTCCGGTTCGGGAGTAATCATCAGTAAAGACGGTTATATAATGACAAATAATCACGTCGTCGGAAACGCTTCCGAAAAGGGCATCAAGGTAGTATTAAGCGATAAACGCGAGTTCACTGCGAAGCTGATAGGAACCGACCCCAATACCGATGTTGCAGTAATCAAGATTGATGCCGAAAACCTGTCTGCCGCTTCTGTAGGTAATTCGGATGAGGTTCAGGTCGGTCAGTGGGTTCTTGCTCTGGGTAATCCGCTGGGGCTTAATAACACCGTAACAGCGGGTATCGTATCCGCATTGGGGCGTAATATATCCGTTACGGGCGACAGTTATGCGATAAACAATTATATACAGACCGATGCTGTCATTAATCCCGGCAACAGCGGCGGAGCGCTTGTTGATATAAACGGATCCGTTATCGGAATTAACGCGGCAATTAAAACAACTACCGGATATTATCAGGGATATGGTTTCGCTATTCCGATTAACATAGCAAAAAATGTCGCCGCCGAACTTATTAAATTCGGAAAAATAGACCGTGGATATATCGGCGTATCAATCAAAGATGTTGACTCGAAAGAAGCTAAAGGATTAGGACTTGATATAGCGCGCGGTGTGCTGATTCAAAATGTTATTAAAGGCGGCGCCGGAGAAGACGCAGGTTTAAAAACAGGCGATGTTATATTAAGTGTTGATAAGAAAGAAGTTAATGCCGCTAACCAGCTCCAGACTGTTATAGGTTCAAAAAGACCGGGAGAATCTGTGGTTCTTTCTGTATTCCGTGACGGTAAGTCGGTTGATATTCCGGTGAAATTAAAACCAAGGTCGGATAATGATGCGGCTAATCTGAATGATAATCAGTTAAAACAAAAGGAAGAACAGTCCGAACTTGCATCAAAACAGTTTGATAATATCGGTATTATCGTTACCGAACTTCCTCCTGTTATTTCAAAACAATATGAGATAAACAGCGGAATACTCATTAAGGAAGTAGCGCACTTTTCCGAAGCTTTTAACCGCGGACTAAGAGCAGGTTTCGTTATAATTGAAGCCGATAAGCAGAAAACCGAAAATATAAAACAGCTCGAATCTGTTATCTCCGGAAAGAATAAAGGGGATGTTGTGGTTTTTAAAGTTGTTACACAGGCAAAAGATATCAGGCTTGTGGCTCTTGAAATACAATAGTTTAAATTTTATCGGATTTTTCCCGGACTGGTTTTTTTACTCACGGTCCGGGATTTTTTACTTGCATTTAAAAAATATTATTACTAATTTGTTTTTAACGTGAAAAAGGGATTAATAAATATTGTTTTATTGTTAGTGTTCATTACATCTGGTTTCTTATATGCCGGAAATAATAAACATTTCAATTTACCCGCTGATGGAGACGGAAAATATGTTTTTCAGCAGTCCGAAGACTATAAACTTTTTCAGAATTTTCCCAATCCTTTTAATCCCGTCACAAAAATAAGTTATAAGATAAGTAAAGGGGGCTTTGTTTCCCTGAGTGTCTTTAACTTAGTAGGTCAGGAACTTGCAGTACTCGTAAATGAAAACCAGTCCATGGGAAGGTACGAAGTCGAATTCGATGCCTCGACACTGCCCACGGGAGTTTATCTTTACAAACTGCAGGTTAACGGATTTTCATCCGTAAAAAGAATGACCGTAATCAAGTAGTTTTTCTTAAAATATTGAAGAAAGGATTTAAGGGTGAGGTATTTAACTTTATTTTTTACATTACTCCTGTCAGTATCTGTTTATTCCCAAGGGATTGTCTATGACGATTTTTCAATAAAAGATTTAAGCGCCTGGACATCAGGCGGCATTGAAATAAAATATTCACACGAAAACGATAATAAGGAAAACGGTTTTTTGGAAATATATACCAAGTCTCCAGTGAAATCGGGTTGTTATATCGGCAAAATTATAAAAAATAAACCTTTTTTATTCACGGCGGGTAATTATTTAAATGTCATGCTGCAGGGTGTCTCAAATGACGTAACCGTCAGATTTTGCTTTTTGTATGACATTGATAACAACGGAAAATACAATGAGGACAAGGATATTATGCTTCAGTCAAAACCGATTTCTCTTAACTTCAGCGGCTTTAAAGAAACAAAAATTAAGCTTGATGAAGAAAACTTCACAATAATTTCAAAGTTCAAGGACGATTTTTCCGTAACGGAGGAAGAAATAACCGGCTTACAGATTGAATATGAAACCGGTAAAAATTTCAAGGAATCAAAACTTGAAACCGGCATTGCACTGATTTCGGAAATAGTTAACAAAGAAAACATAAGTTCAAAAGACCAGCAGGATAATACGCTGAAAGAAAAGGAATCGTACTTTGATGCGAAGAATTATCCGAATCCGTTTAATCCATCAACTACAATCAGTTATACTCTTAAAGAAAGCAGTTATGTAAAGCTTTCTGTATATGACAGGCTCGGACGTGAAGTAAAAACACTGGTTGAAGACCAGCAGAATGCCGGAACGCACACCGTTGAATTCAACGGGTCGAGTCTTCCGAGCGGAATCTATTTTTTCAGGATTAAAACAAACGAGCGTACTGAAGTTAAAAAAATGATCCTCGCGAAATAAATATTTTTAAATTAGTCTGTAACCCCGGTAATTCGTTATGCGGGGTTTTTTTATGCTTTTGATTTATCAGACAGTAAAACGACATTCTTATCATAAGCAATTACACTCTCGGAAAACTTTTCGTGTAATTTTTCCGGTAAGTTGGTTAAAGGATTCACATTAACCAGAATCCCCTTCCCCGTGGCTATCATATTACCCGTTGCGCTTTGTTCGATAATATGTTCGAAACAAAAACTGGAATTCTTTATCCATGCGATACGTGTATAAATATTCAGAACATCATCAAACTTTGCGAAAGCTAAATAATCCACGGAATTATGAACTACAAACACTTTCAATCCGTCCGGCGATGATCCGCAGGCGTTGAGACTGCTTTCTAAATTCCGTTTATATTCGAATCTGCCGATTTCCATATATCTGAGAAAGTTTGAATTATGGACAACCCGCTCCCAGTCAACTTCCCAGGTTCTTACGCGTATTTCAACTTTATGCCGGAAATCCGCCGGAGATAATATATTTTTCATATTCATTTTATAAATTAAAATATTTTAAATTCACTTAAATTTATGACTAAAATTCGCTATATTTCGATACTTTTTGAAAGAAATCAAATATCTCAAATAAAATCTAATTTTTTATGGACAAAATCAAAGTACTAATTATGGGTGCCGCCGGAAGGGATTTCCATAATTTCAACGTTTTTTACAGGAATAATCCGCGTTACGATGTCGTTGCTTTTACAGCCACACAGATTCCATATATTGATGACAGGAAATATCCAGCCGCCCTCTGCGGTGAATTTTATCCGAAGGGTATCCCGATACACCCGGAATCCGAATTATTTGCACTGATAAAGAAACATAAAGTTGAAGAAGTTGTGTTTTCTTATTCGGACGTTAATTTTAATTATGTAATGACAAAAGCCGCGCAGGTGAATGCTGTCGGAGCTTCTTTTAAAATGCTCGGCGCTGAAGAAACAATGATTAAATCCGCAAAACCGGTTATTGCCGTTGTTGCTAACAGAACCGGTTCAGGAAAGAGCCAGACATCAAGAAAAGTTATTGAAATTCTGATGTCACTCGGAAAAAAAGCGGTCGCTATCAGGCATCCTATGCCGTACGGCGACCTTGTAAAACAAAAAGTCCAGAGATTTGCCGCAATTGCTGATTTGAAAAAGCATAAATGCACAATCGAGGAGATGGAAGAATATGAACCTCACGTATCAAGAGGAAATGTGATTTATGCAGGAGTAGATTATGAAGCAATAGTCCGCGAAGCTGAGAAAGAAGCTGATGTCATTGTCTGGGACGGCGGGAATAACGATTTACCATTTTATAAAGCTGATATGATTATTACGGTTACCGATCCGCATCGTCCGGGTCATGAGTTGACATATTACCCGGGATTAACGAATTTATTAATGGCGGATGTCGTTGTTCTTAATAAAATTGATTCTGCAATTCCCGAAAATATTAAAACGGTAAGGGACAATATAATCCGAAATAACCCTAAAGCAATCATAATCGAAGCCGCCTCGCCGATTTCACTCGACAGTCCCGAAGACTTAAAATTAATAAGGGGCAAACGCGTACTTGTGGTTGAAGACGGACCGACTTTAACACACGGTGAAATGAAATTCGGAGCAGGAATAATCGCGGCTCAGAAATTCGGAGCGAAAGAAATTGTTGACCCGAGAAACTACGCAGTTAAAAGTCTCGAAGAAACTTACAGGAAATATCCCAATATCGGCACACTGCTCCCTGCAATGGGTTACGGTGATGAGCAAATTAAAGACCTTGAAACGACTATCAACCGCGTACCGTGCGACGCAGTTATTATTGCTACACCAATAGACCTCAGAAGACTCGTTAAAATTAAAAAACCCACAGTGAGGGTTTCATATAATCTGCAGGAAATCGGCAAACCCGACCTGACCGATGTCATAACAGATTTCTTTAAAAAGAAATAGATGCTGAAACAAGGTTCAGCATGACAAAAAAAGGAAATAGATGCTGAAACAAGGTTCAGCATGACAAAGTGTTGAAAAAGCCCGCAATTGCGGGCTTTTTTTTTATCAGATTAACGATTTCATTTTTTCTAATTTCTCAAGAGATTCATCGAGTTTTTGTTTCTCTTTTTCGATTACATCTTTAGCGGCTTTTTCAAGAAATGACTGATTTGAAAGTTTCTTTTTCAATCCTTCGGTGTATTTTAATAAACTCTCATACTCTTTTATAATTTTATCCTTGTTCTTAAACTGTTTCCGTGCCGGTATTTCGTCCGCAAATTTAAGCTGAACGGCAAAATATTCACCGGATGTACCTTCAAAATCAGTATTGATATCAGCGGCTGATTCTAATATGATTTTCCCTTTAAGATTGAGTAAAACCGAAGAAGTCCCT
>JAPLFI010000061.1 GCA_026390755.1 Ignavibacteriota bacterium | reverse complement strand
AGTCCGGATTCAAATTCGGGTGCGGTTATTATCAGATAATTGTTCGTTCCGGTTGATTTCCCGGCAGTGTAATTCAGAAATAAACTTGCGAAAAATTTATCAAACGATTCCTGCGGAGCAAATCTCATTGCCGCTTCGTTCTGAAGTTCCAGGCTGAAAGTTCCTTTATTCGTAACGTAGAGTTTGTTTTCCGAAGGATTGTAAGCAAACGGATAGATTGTAATGTTCACACCTTTTGCTCCGCCTATTATGAACGGCTCGGATACAACGACAAACGGGTCGTCAACACTGCCCTTGCTGTTGTAATATGTGCGGTCAATCACAAAAGGCCTGTCGTCAATGGAGTTGATCTTTTCCCAGGGCATCTGCGCGGGATAAATTTTACTGCGCATTTCCGTCACTGATTTTTCCTGTGTAATGACTTTCACAACGGGAGTATTCTCGCCGTAAGCAATCATTATACTGAAAGTAATCTACGGAAGCTGAGGTAAACCGACACGGGACGTAATACCGTATTCGGGAATTTCGAGAAGTGTGAAATTTTCACCGCCGCCCGATATGCTTGTCATTTTGTATTCAGGTAAATTAAAACTAACCCTGTAACTGTTTCCTTCTTTTTGCAGGCTGACTCCGCGTGGATTATCAGCCGCCAGAATACCGGAAAAATTCACAAAAATG
This sequence comes from Ignavibacteriota bacterium, assembly GCA_026390755.1. Taxonomy (GTDB): domain Bacteria; phylum Bacteroidota; class Ignavibacteria; order Tepidaquicellales; family Tepidaquicellaceae; genus JAPLFI01. The sequence continues at coordinate 3,391 of JAPLFI010000061.1, read as the reverse complement.
CAAAGCGCTAACACAAAACTGGTTAATAGCTTTTTCATAGAATTTTAATAATTAATAGATTTTTGAAATGTCTGCAACAATATTTAATAGTAAAACTGAGCCCCATTAAAAGGGGCTCAGTAAAAAATTAAATTAAACGCTCTTAAGTATTTCAACAGCTTTCTCGGGTGTGAGTTTTGTATATATCTTATCGTTGACCATCATTGCGGGACCCTGATCGCACATACCGAGACAATTAGTATGTTCAAGTGTAATATTATTGTCTCTTGTAGTCTCGCCGAAACATATACTCAATTCCCTTTTTATTGCTTTTTCCACTTCATCCTTACCGGCAAGGTCGCAAACGATAGTCTTACAAAGTCTGACTATATTTCTTCCCTGGGGTTCGGAATGAAGAAATGAATAAAAAGATATAACACTGAAAACTTCTACCGGGTGTATGCTGAGTAGTCTCGCTATTTCCTGCTGAGCGAAATCAGGTATATAACGGTGTTTCTTCTGAACTGCCTGAAGGATCGGCATAAGCGCTGAACGCCCTTGTCCGTAGAGACCGACCAATTCTTCAATTTCTCCCGTGATAGTATTCTTTTCGGTAACTAACATAAACTTTTATTTTTTGTTTAGTAAAATTTCTACTTTCTGAATTAATAGTTCCGGCGAGATCGGTTTTTCTACAAATTCGTCAACAGGAACAAGTTCTCCTGACCCGAAATCCATTCCGATTGCCTTTGAAATTGAAGTGTACATTAATATCGGTGTTTTGATGTTTTCCCTGCGTAATTTCTGGGCGAGGAAGAATCCGTCGTCCGGTTCATCCATCATTACATCCAGAATTATTAAGTCGGGTTTCTTGCTTGTGATTAAATCGTATCCGTCTTTTGGGTTCGTAGCTGAAACCACTTCATAACCTTTTGATTGCAGTACGAGTGCGCTTGCTTCGCGGATATCCGGGTCATCATCGATGACTGCTATGATTGCCATTTAATTCCTCCTGAGAATTGTTTAGTAGTCCGTAAAACTATGAAACGGCGGAACAAAATACTATTCAAAAAATTATCACCTGTTTAAACGATTATTTTTGTCATTGAAGATGCGGGATTTATTAAGTAATTTTGTACATAAGATTTATACAATGGCCTTAAATTTCTTCATAATGAATTACCGTTTTCTTTCTCGATATTGTATTTATACTAATTTCTATTATTTTCAAATCAAACCTATCGGAAAGGTATAGCTATGTCAAAAACAGTGTTAATAATCCTCGTCGGAAAAAGAAAAGAGTCAGCCGTAGAAGTACAAAAAGTGCTTACTGCATGGGGCTGTCTGATTAAAACCCGTCTGGGAATCCACGACGGAATTCTGGAAAATTGCTCGGATTTAGGGCTTATCATACTTGAGCTGTACGGCTCGAAAGAACAAAAAGAAGAACTTTCAAGAAAAATTGAATTAATTCAGGGCGTTTCTTCAAAATTCGTCGAATTAGAAATAAAGGAAGATTAAAAAGCTCTGTGTTTCATCCCTGCTTACCTGGATTTTCAGTTTCGGATACACCGGTGGAGTGTTAAGTGTTATGTGAGATCCCGAAACAAGTTCTGGATGACAAAAAAACAAGTTCAGGATGACTAAGGACATCGCAGGATGACAAAGTGTTAATGGTTTATTTATCAGTTATCACGATTTTAAGTTAAAAATAAAAGAATTTTATGCACAAACACATTTTTAAAAAGTATCCGGCGAAGGATAAGAGTAATCTGATTGCTTTACTTCAGGGAGTTCAGGAAGTTTACGGATACCTTCCGGAGGGTGTATTGCAGGAAGTAGCTGACTTCGTCGAAATGCCGCTTAGCCGTGTTTACGGAGTTGCAACTTTCTATAATCAGTTCCGTCTCACTCCGCTGGGTGAAAACGTAATCAGGGTATGCCGCGGAACGGCTTGCCACGTTTGTAATTCCGCTAATATACTTTTTTCTCTCGAGACTGCGCTCGGCATCAAAGCCGGACAAACATCACGCGATAAGAAATACACTCTCGAAACCGTCGCCTGCATAGGCGCATGCAGTATTGCTCCGGTGATTACCGTTAACGACGAGTATTTTGGTAAAATTACAGTAAAAGAAATACCTAATATCGTAAAGAAATTTATTAATGCGCAAAAAAAAGTACCGTCTGCCGCAACAGCTCCGGCGGATAAAGAGAAAGCAGGTGTAGAATGAATACATTCATAGATATCTGCTGTAGCGAATGCTGGCACACATATAAAAAACCTTGTAACCAGTTTGTTAAATGCTGTACCGAAGGACCGCTCTGCCATCACAATACAGAGTGCGCAAAGAAATTTAAAGACCTCAACAATATTCTTACTTATAAGATACACGACTTACCAGTTATAATAATCGGTAAAGGCACCTGCGGACTCGCCGCCGGCGCTCAGAAAGTAGAAGACGCAATAAGAGCCGAACTCGCGAAACTGAACATTAAAGCTCAAATCGAGACTACGGGATGCGTAGGATATTGCGCGCAGGAACCAATCGTTGATATTAAACTTCCGGGCGGCGAGAGAATCTCATACTGCCAGGTGACGCCGAAGATGGTATCGAAACTGATTAAGAAAACTCTCGTTGATAAAGACATACTCAAGGAAAATGTTCTCGGTACATACGGCAAGTCAAACGGCGAAGTTAAAAATATAAACGAAATACCCTTCTTCAAAAACCAGCTTAAAATCGTTCTCGAAAACTGCGGAGTCGTTAATCCTACTTCAATTGATGCATACATTGCCGCGGGAGGCTTCAAGGCACTCGATAAAGTGCTAAACTTAATGAAACCGGAAGAAGTAGTGAAAGATATTCTCGCCAGCGGGCTGAGAGGTCGCGGCGGCGGCGGATTCCCGACTGGCAGGAAATGGGACTTTGCACTGAAACAAAAATCCGATACAAAATATATTATTTGTAATGCCGATGAAGGCGACCCGGGAGCGTTTATGGACCGCTCAGTACTCGAATCCGACCCGTATAAAGTGGTTGAAGGTATGCTTATAGGCGGATATGCAATCTGCGCTTCACTCGGTTATATTTACTGCCGTGCGGAATATCCTCTCGCAATTACCAGACTCGAGGAAACTATTGCCAGTTGTAAGAAATACGGATTGCTGGGAGAAAATATTCTTGGAAGTAGTTTTACTTTTAACCTGAAAATAAAAAAAGGCGCAGGCGCTTTTGTATGCGGCGAAGAAACCGCTTTAATTGCGTCAATAGAAGGCAAACGCGGTATGCCGAAACCAAGACCTCCTTATCCGGCTGTCGCAGGGCTCTGGGGCAAACCCACCGTTATTAATAACGTCGAGACTTTCGCTAACGTGCCTCAGATTTTAAAGAAAGGCGCCGATTATTTT
>JAPLFI010000259.1 GCA_026390755.1 Ignavibacteriota bacterium | reverse complement strand
TCCCTGCACGCTGGCAGTTGTTTGTTCGGGTCTTATATTCAATTCTTTAAGCGCTTCTCTCAGAGTAAATATGACGCCGTACCCTGTTGCTTCTGTTCGTCCGAGCGAGCCGCCCATACCGACAGGTTTACCGGTAATCAGTCCGGGGAATTTCGCGCCGTGTATAGTTTCATATTCATCGAGCATCCAGAGCATGTGCTGTGCATTTGTCATCACATCCGGTGCGGGAACATCGCGGAGCGGTCCGACATCTTTTGAAATCTGCCTTATAAATCCGCGGCAGATACCTTCCTGCTCACGCATACTGAGATTATGCGGGTCGCAAATAACGCCGCCTTTGCTTCCGCCGAGCGGAATATCCACCACGGCGCACTTCCATGTCATCCACATCGAAAGCGCCCTGACCGTATCCACAGTTTCCTGCGGGTGGAATCTGATTCCGCCTTTACCGGGACCGCGTGCGTCATTATGCTGTATCCTGAAACCACGGAACACTTTCACCTTTCCGTCGTCCATACGAACGGGAATCGAAAAATTGTATTCTCTGAGCGGATTTCGCAGAAGTTCTCTTGTCGGTGTGTCAAGGTTTAAAATTTCAGCCACTTTATCGAACTGTGTCTGAGCCATTTCGAATGCATTGAAGTTTTTGTCAGCCATAAATTGCTCCTTAATTTTTTATATATTTTTTGAAAAGAAAAATGGTCAATAAACAGGTGTTTCCAAGCAAAAATACCATATTTCTATTATAATAACAGTAGTAAAATATATAATATTAATCTTGCTTCCGAGCCCTTGCTGACGGATACTTTATCCGAATATTCAAAGATTGTTGTATCCTGTTCGCTTTAGCCGGAATCGCAGAACTTTTTCAGTGAACGGTAAGCGGTAATTAAACCGTTGAACCGTTATCTTTGTCTAACTATCAACTAAAAAGAAAGGTAAATGAAAGCAAAAAGCTTAGTGATATCCAAAAAAGTTCTGCTCATATCTGTAATTATATTCTTTGCCTTTGCGGCAGGCGGTTTCGCGCAGAACGATGGAGTAAAAACACAAAAGACACCCGAAGAAAAGGCAAAGAAAATCACAGACAGAATGAACACGACTCTCAACCTGACGCCTGACCAATACACTAAAACTTACAACCTGTACCTGAATAAAATTCAGAAGAGGGAACAGAAGATGGAGCAGATGAAGGAAGCAAGGAAAAAAGAGAACGAAGAATTCCGGAACAGCCTTAAAGGTATTCTCACGGATGAGCAATACAGCACGTTAGAGCAGAAGCGCAAAGAAATGAAAGAGAAAAACGGAGATAAAAAGGGCAAAAAAGGAAATAAAAACATGAACAAGGACGGCGATAAACCGAAAGAAAAATAAATTATAAGGTACCACAAAATCTCCTCCAAATGAAACCTCCTCCGAAGCAACGACGGAGGAGGTTTTTTATTTCATACGAGCATTCGTGAATGCCGTTATTTGATTAACAATAATTTTTTTGTCTGCGAAAATTCTCCTGCAGTAAATCTGTAAAAATAAACTCCGCTTGAGAGTGCGCCGCTTTTAACGGACAGGGCATCAAACAAAACCTCATACGTTCCCGGCGACTGCTTTTCGTTTACAAGTTCCGACACATTTCGACCGAGCGCGTCATATACAATTAGTTTTACGTCACCTGCGCGGGCAATTGCGTACCGTATTTTAGTAACAGGATTGAACGGATTCGGGTAGTTCTGACCGAGTGAAAAATCTGCGGGAACTTCCGATGAAATCCGGGTTACACCGATTGTAAAATTGTTATCAAAGAATGTTTGCACCACGTCCGACAGTTGTTTTAGTTTCGTTACGGAGTTTAAGTTGCTCGTTCCCCTTGCGGCAATCTGCGCCAGCCATATTGTTGCCGTATCGCCGTTGAACATAGTGTAATTATCCGCACCCATGCCGAGGACGAATCTCATATCCCGTATTATTTCGGGGCTTTGATAGCCGACTGAATCATTCATATAATTTACAACATATCCTTTGGAGGCAGTCCATCCTGCATTTGTTTCGGGGTCGCCGTAGAAAATTTTCTTTGACCGTTTATAACTGCCCCAGGTAGTCGGCTGAGTCCTGTCAAGCCATGCGGCAGAATCTTTCTTGAATCCCTGCATCATATAATAAGCCGGATACGGCTCTCCGTTCGGCTCGCATTCGTTCGGCGGGTTGGCATTGCAGTTAATGAACCTTATAAAAGAGGACATGTTATACGTTACGTTCGGTGAAACCCGTTTATTCACGGGACCTTTCAAGACGTCAAATCCGACTGCCGGCGGAGCCGTTCCGTAAATGGGGTCGTTGTTATTACCGTTATATGCGTAACCCATATTTCTTACAGTGTCACATCCTGCGTGGTCATCATCCGGACTTCCGACGTCAGGGTCGGATACGAATGCGAAGCGTGTCCTGCTCCATATATTTCCGCCTTTGTTGACAATTTCAAATTTCGTGAACATCACATCACTGATGCTCTGGTATGTATAAGCCCATTTGGTTACGTGAAGTTCTATTCCCATCATGGGTGATGTAACTCCGCCGCCGAATCCCTCACCCACGTTATGGGAGCCGGGATTAATATCTGTCAGGCATGCGAAGATTGTCTGCGCCGCGTTCTTTACGCCCGGTGTATCAATTAACGGCTCGTAAATTCCGTTGTTGTTTACGTCAGTGTATGGCGCTCCGTAAGGAACCATACATCCCCAGTTCATCCAGTCCGTACTTGAAGGACTGTCGGTGCGGGAAACTTTATAAATTCTGAATATACTGCTGTCGTTATGCTGTCCGTTTGTTATTGCGCCGGGATAGTATTCCCCCATATAAGAACACATTGTCTGTGCGAGCTGTCCGTTTATTAAGCATGATGCCGAGAGTCCCGTAGTAAAAACCAGATACTTATTCGAGTTACGAGTCCATTCGAATCCCGGTGAATTATTTGATACCCAGTATCTGTCGAATACTCCTCTGTAATTCAAATAAGTGCTGATATTGTTCGCGTCAATTTTGATATTCATCAAAGCGGAATCTATTTCCTGTTTCAGTATTGTTCCGTTCGAACCGAATGCGTAAAAATCATTGTATGAAATGGCATAATTCAGGTCGGAAGTCGTTGGAACGGGAATCCT
>JAPLFI010000402.1 GCA_026390755.1 Ignavibacteriota bacterium | reverse complement strand
AACACTGCTAACCCCTGTTCCTGTACCGAATACCCTTGCAACGCTTGTACCTTTGTTATTTGATAATCTATTTCTAACTGGTTTGGAGTATGTGTAATCAGTATAAAATAATATATAAACAACAAAGATTAATTTTATAATTAATACAAAACTGCATTTACGAAACATAATTCTATCTCCTTATTTGGTTCTGAAAATATTGTTTGTTTTATTTTACATCTACCAATAATCTAACATCGTATTTCGAATCGTATTATTATATAAATATTTATTTAATTACCATCATCTTCTTAATACTTGTATAATTTCCCGATTCAAACCTATAGAAATAAATTCCCGACGATAGATTTCCTGCATCGAATTTTACTGAATAATATCCTGCTTCCTGATATTGGTTTATGAGCGTTTTTACTTCTTTTCCCAATACATCATATATCTTAATCTTTACAAATCCGTTTTGCGGTATCTGATATTTTATCGTCGTTACAGGATTGAACGGATTAGGGTAGTTCTGACTCAGGTCATAAGTATCGGGGATTATGTTCTCCTCACTTAATATAAGACTTTCTACATTTTGTGTAATCGTAATTTCCGTTCCTTCAATTACTTCCTTATTTATTATGCTTCCGCCTATATTATCTTTAATCCTGAATTTCCTGTTTTTAAGGTTTTCAAATATTATCTTTACGGGATATTCAGCAGAATTGATATTCACTAAATGTGTTTTTGAATATGCCTCTGCATAGCTGTTCGAACCAAACCTTACATCAAAAATACCGGAAGGAGGAACAGGAGGTAATTCAAAATTTAATGTTAATTCATTTGTATTTCCAAGATATAGCTTACTGCCGTTTCCTGATTTATCATAAATGGATATTTTGGTGAAATTCTTATAAAAATCTTCTTTATTGGTAACAATTATATTATCTGATTCGGAAGGAAGAATGAATTTCCCTGCTGATGATGTTTTAACCCAATACCCTTTTCCGGGATTTAATATGCCGACGTTTATATAACCCCCGTTGAAACCGAAAAATTGTGTCTGGATTATATTCGGTGGATTACTCGTTATCAGGTTCACGTCAACATCATTTTCAAGTGGTCCTATCATATTCCAGCCCTGAAACACGGTGATTTCCTTCGGATTAACAATACTTCCCGTTATATTATATGAATTAGAATTATTAAATCTTACAAAATATCCTTTCCCGTTTTCAAGATTAATTGTTGTGATGTATCCGCCGTTAAACCCGAATGCCTGTGTTGCCGCATCGGGAAATAATGCCGTTAATGTCATTACAGGCGCTAATAACGGAACGGAAATAATATTCCAGCCCGTATTGACCGAAACCGGTTTAGTAATCGCATTTGAATATTCAATTTTCAGGGAAGCTATTGCATTATTGCTTAATGTATAAGAATTTTGCAGTTTCATATTAACATTAACAGTGTTCCCGTTAACTATATCCTTCAAGAAAAAATTGCCGGATGGTAATGAAGCAGTATCCCAGTTGAAAGTCATCGGATAACCGGATGCAGTAGGCTGAAAAGATAAATTCCATGAAATATTACTAAGGGAATCTCTTCTGAAATCTTTTCTTGAATAAGATAACGGATTTACAGGAAGTTTAAACCTAAAATCGAATATTCCCGCCGGAGGAATCGGCGGCAGCTCGGCTTCCCCGAGGCATGGGTCGAGCCCGTCTGATGCTGCCATTGATGAACCATAGAATATGGAATCTTTTGCTCCTCCGACATCCATGCATGTTAACTTACTCTGCCATGTATATGGGCAGGATGTTCCGAATCTCCATCTTTGAGAATAACCACTCGTATATCCGGGGTTACTTGCATTCACACGCCAGTAAAAAATTGTATTATTTATTAGTTTACCGGTGGGAACGGTTAACTGCGAATTTGGAATGTTACCTGAATCTAAGGCTAACGTAGTAAAATTAGTGTCTCGTGCAATTTGAATTCTGTAAGAAGTTGCTCCGTTTATATTATTCCAGTCAAGTGTAGGTGTCAAAGATAATCCGAAAGTATTATTTAAAGGTGATACGAGCGATGGCGGCAAAAAATAGTAATAAGGTCCCGATTTAAAAGGAATGAATTTTATTTTTGCAACACCGCCATTGTTGTAGAAGTCATATATTTTCGACTTAATAGTCGCACTGTCATTCGCTCCCCAGTAATTATTTGTCATATTGAATTCAGTGGTTGAAGGGTTCAGTCCGTTGCCTAATACGGCATTCCAGTCTATGTTTGATAATATATCGTTATTCGTTGCCGTACAGACAGGATAACTCTGATAACCACCATAATTTTCTGTGTTTATATTTAATCCGTTTTTATTCTGTGTAATCAGGTTATTTGTTATCGTTATTGTCGGTACATACTGATTATGGGCATGAGACATTAGTACTCCTGAATTACACCTTGTTATTGTATTTCCGCTTATTAATACATTTGCTCCGTTATCAGCATATATTCCGTTTCCCGTATTTATTCTGCTTGGTAATTGTTGTGTTATAATACAACCATTGCTTACAGTTACGTTCGAGCCGCTGCCGGTTATATATATTCCGTGATTAGTGAAATTCTTTATAACAGAATTCTGTATATTTACACCAATACCATTTGCAATTGCTATTCCTGCATCACTGACATTATCTATTGTTATATTTGAAATTGCTGCATTATTTATTCCGCGATAATTCAATCCTATGATCGCATATTTTATATCACAATAATTTACCTGAACATCGGCGCCAACACCCGTATTAATATTAATATCAATCCCTGACCAGTCACCCGCATTCGGCGAAACCCGGTTAGATGTCAATATTATTCTCTGTGATGATGTGCCATTTGCTATCAATATCCCGTATAAATATAAACCATTACCCTGAAATCTTACCTCACTTCCGGGCTCGATGGTTAATGTCTTGTTCTGCTCTACTATTACAGCGCCTATTACTATACAGGGACTTGCCGTACCTGTCCATACCGTATTTGAGTGTATCCATCCTGCTTTATAGTTTAACGATGTTGATACTCCGCCGCTGTCTTTCGAAGCATTTAAAAAGGGCAGATAATTAATAAAAGCAATAGCCGCGTTATCACTGTAGTCACTTATCTTCGAGGCAATCTGAACTCCGTCTGCTGTTCCCCAGTAATTATTTGTCATATTGAATTCTGTGGTTGAAGGGTTCAGTCCGTTGCCTAATATTGCGTTCCAGTCTATGTTTGATAATATATCGTTATTCGTCGCCGTACAGACAGGATAACTCTGATAACCACCATAATTTTCTGTGTTTATATATAAACCGTTTTTATTCTGTGTTATCAGGTTATTTGTTATTGTTATTGACGGTACATACTGATTACGGGCATGAAAAATTAGTACTCCGCTACCGCACCTTGTAATTGTATTTCCGTTTATTAATACATTTGCTCCGTTATCAGCATATATTCCGTTTCCCGTATTTATTCTGCTTGGTAATTGTTGTGTTATAATACAACCATTGCTTACAGTTACGTTCGAGCTACTGCCGGTTACATATATTCCGTAGTTAGTGAAATTACGGATTGTATCGCTTTGAACCGTTATAGAAGAATTCGTAACAGATATACCTGCATCGGAAACAAAACTTATATCACTATTTTTTATTGACAGATTAGTTTTGTTTTCAACTGCAATGCCTCTGTTTGAATACCATATTGTACAATAATCAATTGAGCAGTTTAAAAGACTACCCAGAATTTTTATAGTATTCCAGTCTCCGGGATTCTGTAATGTAAGATTCGATGTGAATACTATTCGCGAAGAAGGGGTCCCGTTAGCAATTAGACCCCCGTTTACTGTTATTGAATAATTCCCGTTGAATTTAATTAATGCCCCGGGTTGGATAGTAAGTGTGGCATTTTGATTAACCGTAACCTCTCCGGTAATGATAATCGGAGAAGTATTTGACCACATTGTATCCTGAGTAATAACGCCCTGATAAGAATAAGTATTGCTGGTCAGGAAAAATAATACAGCCAAAGAAAAAATTAAAATGACAGTTTTTTCTTTTTTT
>JAPLFI010000106.1 GCA_026390755.1 Ignavibacteriota bacterium | reverse complement strand
GGTATATAATAAAATACGCGAGCTTGAGCTGGTTTTTCACGCTCTTGAGAGGCAATCCGTACGTGATTTCGATGTTGTTTTAGCTGATGACGGTTCAGGAAATGAGATGACAGAATTTTTAGAAAAAGCTAAACACGAATTTTCTTTCCCGATGCTGAGAATTTGGCAGGATAATAAAGGTTTCAGGAAAAACAGGATTCTTAATAAAGCTTTAACAGCCGCTGATACTAATTATTTGATTTTCATTGACGGCGACTGCATTCCTAACTCGATTTTTATTGAGTCACATATTAATCAGTCCAAAGCCGGCACAGTTCTCTGCGGCAAGAGAATTCAATTAGGTAAAAAGTTTTCAGAGGCTCTGACTAAAGAGAATGTAATCAGGGGAGAGTACGAGAAACGCCTTTTTCGTTTGCTCATGGATTCTGTAAATAAAAACGAAACTTCCACAAAACATCCCGAGCAAAGCTATGTAATTAAAAATCAATTTATCCGCAATAAATTTAATACATCTAAGATCAGTATGCTCGGATGCAATTTCTCCTTAGAAAAGGAATTGCTTTTAAGTATAAACGGTTTCGACGAAAATTACGCCGGTCCGGGGCTCGGAGAGGATTCTGATATTGAATTCCGTCTCAGGCTGAGAGGAATCAAATTCGAAACCGTCAGAAATCTGGCAAACGTATATCACATATATCACACAAAAACCATAGAGGATAAGATAAATTTTGAGTATTTTACGAAAGTAAAAGAGGGGAAGAAATTCTTCTGCGATAACGGTCTTTTGAAAACTAAATATAATAATTAATTTGATAACAGTAACTCTGATATGCAGGAACGAAGCCAAGAACATCCGTGCATGCCTGCAAAGTGTCAAGTGGGCTGATGAAATAATAGTTGTTGACGCCGAGAGTATTGACGGCACTCCGGGTATGGCAAAAGAATTTACCGATAAAATATTTGTTAAGGACTGGGAGGGTTATGCTTCTCAGAGGGAATTCGCCTTAAAGCAGGCGTCGCATGACTGGGTTTTTGCCATTGATGCTGACGAGCGCTGTTCTCCGGAACTTAAAGAAGAAATACTCTCGATAATTAACAGCGGGAATACTGCCGAAAACGGATTCCGTATTCCCCGCAAGAGTTTCTTTCTGAATAAATGGATTAAACACTGCGGCTGGTATCCGGGATACCAGATGCGGCTGTTCAGGCGGGAAAACGTCATTGTTTCCGAAAGGTTAATTCATGAAGGATATAAAGCAGAAGGGAAAACCGGAACTTTGAAGAATGATTTACTGCATTATACCGTTAATACTATCGGCGAGTTTATGGGTAAAATTAACCATTACTCGACTCTGCGCGCACAGGAGAAGAAAGACAAACAAAAGATTAAAATGTCAGGACTTATCTTTCGTCCATTTGCCGCTTATTTTCAGCAGTTTATACTTAAGAAAGGATTCATGGACGGAGCGCACGGAGTTATGGTAACAAATTTTGACGTCATCACTAATATGCTCACATATATGAAGATATGGGAAATGCAGAACAAAGAAGACTATAAGAAAACGGTTTAACTAAATTACAGAATCCTGGTGAAAATATTCGAAGAAAATTCACTTAATAAATCCGAAACACCTGAAAGCCGATATCTCGTTTATTTAGATAATACAATTCTTTTTTTCATTACGTTACAGGTTGTAGCAGTAGGTTTTTCAATTGCAGTTGCATCAATTTCAATCGGAATATGGCTGGGTCTCTGGATTATAAAACTTTTATTTCTCAGAAAGGTTGACACTTCATTCATTTTCAGCAGTGAGATGCTTTATGTGAATTCTGCGATTGCTTTTTATATACTCGCGGAATTTATTTCGAGATTATTTGCAGTGTTTCCGGATGAAGCTATTATAGGACTTAAACGGCAGTTTCTTGTGTTTATCATATTCGGTTCGGTAAGCACTATAAGAGATAAAAACACATTCTACAAAATTTTCTTTATCGTGGTATTCGGAAGTTCGATTGTCTCCTTATATGAAATAGTCCGTTTCGCTGTTGCATTCCGCGAGCTTGCCGCTACGGTAAATATTTCGGAAATACGAATAGACTACCTGAATTACCCTATCACGGGCGCAGAGATAAAAATGCTGATTTTCCTGACCGCCTTTCCGCTTTTGTTTTCCGGAGAAAAGATGCTGATAAAGAAATGGACGTTAGTTTCAGCGCTAATTCCGATATTGATTGCGATGTATCTGACGCAATCTCGGAATGTTATGCTTGCCGTTTTTATATGTTTTATCATAACAGCCGCATTTTTCAATAAAAAGTTTTTACTTTATCTCGTTATTTTAACCGCGGCTTTTATCTATCTGATACCGGGACAGTTCCGCGAACGGATATTCAGTATAGCTGACCCGAACCATCCGAGCAATCACTCAAGAATCGTGACGTGGCAGACGGGAATTAAAATGTTCAAAGATTATCCTTTTACGGGCGTTGGTGACAATGAGATAACAGAGGTATATAAGATGTACAAAACACCTGAACTGCACGGAGAGGGTTCCCACATGCACAGTAATTATATGCAAATACTTGTGACATCGGGAATTCTGGGGGCAATTGCCTATATTTTATTTCATACAATATTTTTTATGAAGCAAATAAAGTATTACAAAGTTATGAAAAACGGCAATGACGGGCTAATTATTTTCGGAACAATTTTGATGATGATTTCTTTTCATATTTCAGGTATTTTTGAATGGAATTTCGGGGACTGGGAAGTTTTTAATGTATTCATGTATTTATTATCCCTGCCTTTTATATTGTTTAACTTGAATAAAAAAATAAAAACAGATTAAAAAATGGAAAAAGAAAAAGTATCACAGATGTTTGTAACGCTTGTTTACTCCCTTCAGATGCAGGCAATGATGAGCCTCGGTAAGCTGAAAAATCCTATGACGGATAAAACCGAGCGCGACCTTGAAGCGGCGCAGGTATCCATAGACATGATTGAAATGATTAAAGAAAAAACACTGAACAATCTGACGAATGACGAAGACCGGGCTATTTCGGCTATACTCGCCGACCTTAAGCTTAACTATGTTGAAGAATCCGGCAAACCCGCCGTAACGGAATCAAATAAAAGTTCTGCAGAAACGGAAGATACAAAGAAAAACGAGACCGGTTCCAAGCCGGCAGAAAAATGAAAATGAGATTCGGCATAATAGGAAACTCGGGAAAAAAAACGATAGGAAGTGTCATTGCCCTTCTCGCCGAATATTTTTTCAGAGAAAACATAGAATTTTACATTGATTCGAATTTAAAGAATTACGGTCCGGACAAATTACTTACTAAACACTTCATCGGGAAAGAGCGTCTTCTTAAGAATTCGGATATGATTATTTCTTTAGGCGGAGACGGAACATTTCTCCGCACGGCGAGAATAGTCGGCAAACGAGGTATTCCAATTCTCGGTATAAACCTCGGTACGCTTGGATTCATGGCAGAAGTTAATCCCGATTCAGCAATAAAATTTATTTCGAACATACTAAAAGGAAAATACAAGGTTCATGATTTGTGCCTGATTTCAGCCCGGAAAGGGAATTCGTATCACGAGAACGCTTTGAATGAAATAGTTATTGACAAGCGTGATTCAATAAGAATGATTGAACTCGAAATATTTTATAAAGATGAAACAGTCGGGCGGTTTTTCGCGGACGGAGTTCTTGTTTCAACACCGACGGGTTCGACTGGATACTCGCTTTCGGCGGGCGGACCGATAATCAGTCCGTACAGCAAAGTATTTATTATTACTCCGATTTGTCCGCATACGCTTAACTTCAGACCGGTTATAGTCCCTGATGACGGCATAATTACAATCAAGACTCATACAAAAGGGAAAGTACGTTTAACGGCAGACGGTTTTACTTCGAAAATATTTACATCGCCCGCAGAGTTTCAACTTTCGAAATCCGAGTTTACTGTAAAGACAATCAAGAAGATAAATAAAACTTACTTCGGGACTCTCAACAGCAAACTGCTATGGGGAGCAGATACACGGAATAAATAATCCCAAAATGAAATTAAAAATCAGTGCGCTTATAACAACTTTCAACAGTTCGGCAACTATTGAAAAAGCGTTGAAAAGCGTTGAATGGTGCGATGAAATTCTGGTCGTGGATTCATTCAGCACCGACAGCACTCTGGAAATTGCCCGAAAATCCGCTGTACGGATAATTCAGCGCGAATATCAGGGAAGTTCCCGCCAGCTTGAATACGGAACATCCATAGCTGAACATGAATATGTTTTAATATTAGATTCCGATGAAGAAATATCCGATAATTTAAAAAATGAAATAACGGAAATTCTAAAATCGGGTAATTTCAATGAAGGAGGATACAGGATACCCAGAAAGGTGTATTTTCTCGGTAAATGGATAGAGCACGGCGGGTGGAATAACGATTATCAGTACAGGCTGACAAAGAAAACAAACACAACATTTATACACGCTCACGATGCACACTGGGCAACCGAATGCAAATATCCTGTTCTCAGCTTAAACTCTTTAATATATCATTATTCATACCGGAATATTTTCGATCACATCGGAAGACTTAATATATACAGTTCTCTTGACGTAAGGACAAAACTGAACAAAAAGAAAGAACTTAATATTAAATGGTACAATTTTATCGTAAATCCAATTCTTGAATTTGTTAAAATGTTTTTCTTTAAGAAAGGATTTAAAGACGGCATTCAGGGCTTCATACTTGCAATATTATCCGCAACGCATAAATTATCCGCATACATGAAAATGTGGGAATATGAATACTGCCGGAAGAACGGATTAGAACTGCCGCCCGTTACGTACGCTGATTTCAGGGAACATAAGAAAAATTAACATTGTCCGCCGGTT
>JAPLFI010000621.1 GCA_026390755.1 Ignavibacteriota bacterium | reverse complement strand
CACTTAACACTTAACACTTAACACTTAACACTTAACACTTAACACTTAACACTTAACACTTAACACTTAACACTTAACACTTAACACTTAACACTTAACTCCGCTCTTTACTGACTACTGCCTGTTGCCTCCCCCCTGTGTTTTTTCCGCTTACGACTCTCTGAAGTCGTGTAAAATAGTTCTTGAAGATTTCTACCGAGATGAAACACTTCAAAAAATATTTATGAAAGTTCTCGTTCCCATTCTTGATAAAAAAAACAATAATCAGCTTATAGCAATAGTAGAATTAAGAATAGACCCTGAAACTTATCTTTATCCTGTAATAGAAAGTTGGCCCACTCCGAGTAAAACATCCGAAACATTGATTGCCAGGGTCGAAGGTGACAGTGCTGTATTTTTGAATAAATTAAAATTCAGAAAGAACACTGCTCTGAAAAATAAAATTTCGCTGAAGCAGAAAGATATACTTATTGTAAAAGCAGTGCTGGGAGAAAAGGGTGTTGCAGATGGCACGGATTATAAGGGTGATGATGTGATAGGATATGTTTGTGCCGTGCCGTATTCCCCCTGGTTCATGGTTACTCGTATGGATAAGGCGGAAATGTTTGCACCTATGAAAGAAAAACAATTGTGGATAATGGCTTTGGCTATTGCATTAATTCTTGGAACAGGTGCGGCGTTAGGATTTCTCGGGAGACATCTGAAGGCAAAGTTTTATAAAGAGAAAGCGGAAGTGACAGACGAATTAATCGCATCGGAAACAAGGTATCGCAGGCTTTTTGAATCGGCTAAAGACGGAATAATTATTCTCGATGCAGAAACAGGAATGATTGTTGACATTAATCCGTTTTTACTTGAAATGCTTGGCTATACTCACGAAGCTTTTCTTAGAAAATATATCTGGGAAATAGGATTTTTCAGGAATATTGTAGCTAATCAAGACAACTTTTTGGAATTACAGCAAAAAGAATATATACGTTACGAAAATCTACCGCTTGAAACTTCCGACGGAATGAAGGTACACGTTGAATTCGTCAGCAATGTTTATCTTGTTCATGGAAAGAAAGTTATTCAATGCAACATACGCGACATTTCAGACCGTTTCCTTGCAGAACAAGCAATGCGTAAATTTAATGAAGAACTTGAACATCGTGTGGTTGAACGCACTGCACAGCTTGAAACGGCTAACAAAGAGCTTGAATCTTTTTCTTATTCTATTTCACACGACTTGCGTGCACCGCTCAGACATATCAGCGGTTTTATCGGATTACTGATTGAAGAGAATTCAGCTCAACTTGACGAAACAGGGTTAAAATATCTGAACACAATTTCAAGGGCATCCGTTGAAATGGGGAATCTTATAGATTCACTGTTAATATTTTCGAGATTAAGCAAAGCTGAAGTGAAGCAAACAAAGATTAATTCAAAAAACTTATTAAACCGTGTAATAAAAACCTTTAGTGATGAAATAAACCGAAGGGATGTAGAAATAAATATATCAGAACTACCGGATATAAAAGGTGACGAAAACCTGATCGGTCAGGTTTGGACTAATCTTATCTCAAATGCAATAAAATTCACACGAAACAAAGAAAAAGCAGTGATTGAAATCGGAGGTAAAACCGGGAATGGTGAAACGGTTTTTTATATTAAAGATAACGGTGCGGGATTTGATATGAAGTATGCGGATAAGCTATTCGAAGTTTTCCAGCGGCTTCATCAGACAGAGGATTTTGAAGGAATCGGAATCGGGCTTGCAAATATGAACCGGATAGTAATGCGTCATAAGGGAAAATGCCGTGCGGAAAGTGAAGTCGGAAAGGGTGCAGCATTTTTCTTTACTATACCAATTAATTAATAATTATTAACCTAAAATATAAAATTATGAATACAGAAGTAAGAAGAATCCTTATTGTGGACGATAGTCCGAATGATGTTTTGCTTGCTATTAAGACTCTTAAGAAAAATAACTTAGCAAATGAAATTGATGTTGCAAAAGACGGTGAAGAAGCGTTAGACTATCTTTATAAACGGGGCAAATATGACGGACGCGAAAATGTTAATCCCGCAGTTATTGTAATGGATATTAAAATGCCAAAGGTGAATGGAATTGAAGTGCTTAAGGACATACGCTCCAATCCTGAATTTAAATTAATACCTGTTATAATGTTAACATCATCCGGGGAACAAAAAGACCTTGTTGAAAGCTATAAACTTGGTGCTAATGCTTATGTGGTTAAGCCTGTAGATATTGCTCAGTTTATGGAGGCAATAAAAGTTTTAGGACAATTCTGGGCTGTTATAAATCAACCGCCTCTGTAATTATTTAGATTAAAGACTGCATCAATGAATAATAAAATAAAAATATTACATCTTGAGGATTCTATAAACGATTCCGTTTTGATTCGCTCAATGATTGATAAGGGAGGAATCGTATATGATTATTTTTGGGCAGTTAACGAAAAAGACTATCTGAGTGGACTCTATTAAACAAATTAGAATCATCCTTGCATTTTTAAACTAAAACTATATATATTGCCTTGCATTTTTAAACTAAAACTATATATATTGCCTTGTATTTTTAAATTATATAAATGAAAAGACTCGTTGACAATATATTATCAGATTGGAAAAATAGTTTCAGGCGAAAGCCTTTAATTGTTCGTGGTGCAAGGCAGGTAGGAAAAACATTTACTATTACAAACTTTGGTAAAACAAATTTTAAAACCCTTGTAGTTATTGACTTTGAACGTGATCCGGGATTCAAAAATATTTTTGAAAATGATTTGCAGCCTGCCAGGATAATTGACGAGTTGGAACTTGCCACAAGTAAGAAAATAACAACAAGAGAAACACTGATTTTTTTTGATGAAATTCAGGAATGTCCTCGGGCTTTGGTTTCGTTGCGGTATTTTTATGAAGAAATGCCCGGATTGCATGTAATTGCAGCCGGTTCTTTGCTCGAATTTGCAATGGGCGAAATTTCATTTCCTGTAGGAAGAATACAATTTACAGAAATTTTTCCGCTTAACTTTCTCGAGTTTCAAATGGCTTTGGGTAATGAGCGGGCTATTGCGTATTTGTCGGGAATTCCGAAAGAGTTGCCGGATGCTTCACATCAGTTTTTACTTAAACAGGTAAAAGATTACTTTTTTGTAGGAGGTATGCCCGAAGCAGTAAAAACATTTGCAGAAACCAAATCAATTAACAGGGCAATTGAAGTTCAGGGCGAAATATGCAATTCGCTGAAACAGGATTTTGCAAAATATAATCCGCAGGTTGATAAACAATGTTTGGCAGGAGTGCTTACATCACTGGCAGCCAATGTTGGTAAGCAAACCAAATATGTTTCGCTAAGCAATGATTTCTCAAACCCAACCATAAAAAAAGCTTACAATACATTGGTTCAGGCAAAATTAGTAAATACAATCAATTCTGTAAATCCGCAGGGATTCCCTTTGCAAATTATGACTTCAAAAGTGTTCAAAACATGTATGCTCGATATTGGAATTATGAATTTTTTATGCGGTATTTATAAAACAGATGAATACTTTAAAAATGATTTGCTAAGTATCTATCGCGGTGCTATGGCTGAGCAATTTGCAGCACAGGAAATAGCTATGAACCAAAATAATGAATTATTCTATTGGAGCCGTCAGGCAAAAAGCAGTTCCGCTGAAATTGACTATGTAATGGCAGTAAACGACAGAATAATTCCTGTTGAGGTAAAAAGCGCCAAAGCCGGCAGTTTACGCAGTATGCATCAATTTCTGAAAGAATTTCCCGAATGCAGGGGAGGTTACGTTTTTTCAGCTAACAAATACGCTGAACTTCCTGAGCAGAAATTAACTTTTATACCTTTATATTTTGCTTATTCCGCCAGTAAAAATATGAACGCTAATAAATAAATGGAGGTGCGGATGAAAAGACGGGTGAAAAGGAAAAATATGTATTACCGGGCGGGGAACAGGTGTGTGGTTGATACCGCCTCTGTAATTATTTAGATTAAAGACTGCATCAATGAATAATAAAATAAAAATATTACATCTTGAAGATTCTATAAACGATTCCGTTTTGATTCGCTCAATGATTGATAAGGGAGGAATCGTATATGATTATTTTTTGGCAGGTAACGAAAAAGACTATCTGAAAATACTGGAAACCGAAAAAGTTGATATCATATTATGCGATTACGTCTTGCCTGATTATAATGGAAGAGATGCATTAAAGGTTGCAAGAGAAAAATATTCAGACATTCCATTAATATTCGTTTCGGGAACAATGGGTGAAGATGCCGCTATTGAAACGCTGGTAAACGGAGCAACCGATTACGTTCTCAAAAATAAACTTAAGCGGCTGGTTCCTGCAATAAACAGAGCTATACTCGAACGTGATATTGAGTGCAAGCGGAAAAAAGCGGAGAGATTTTTGCAGGAGATTATATCTAAAAATCCTATGTCTATTCAAATTGTTGATAAGAATGGTTATACAATTAGTTCAAATTCCACACACACCAAACTGTTTGGCTCAGTTCCACCTCCTGACTTTACGATATTTAATGATTCCCAGCTGGAGAAGCAGGGATTTAAAGATTTGATTGAACGTATTAAAAAGGGTGAAATTGTTCACTTTCCCGATACGTATTACAATGTCCACGATTTCAATCCCGAATTTCCTGATGTTCCTATTTGGGTGCATGGGGTTGTATTTCCCTTAATGGATAGCTATAATGCTTTAATTGAAATTGGACTTTTCTTGATTTAAAATAAGGATAATTCAGAAGGCACCTGTATATGGTGAATTAGTTTATCTGACTTAATATCGTAACTACTCAGCATCAAAATAAATAGCCACAGATTCACAGATTTAGCTAATAAAATATTCAAAAATAATAATCATTACAAAAAGAAAGTTATCAAATTGGAAGAACTATTTTGTTGGTATGAATGGAAATTCATCATATTTTAGGCGAAAATCACTAATAACAAAAATAATAATTTAATAATCTGTGAATCTGTGGCAACTTTTATAATATTTACGCTGAGTAGTTACTTAATATCAATAATTACTGCCGTGAGCTTTCCGCTAAAGACGCAGCCGGTGTCAATATTCATATAATGATTCGGCTTATACTCGTTCCCTTCTGATAGAATATAATTATGCAATAATTACTGAATATTAGCTTTGTTTTATATTTTGTAAGTTATTATATATGAATTAATCGTATAATTTTAAAAGGTTAAAACGAAAATGAAGAAAATTAGTACTCTTATCGCGATATTCCTCCTGATTTCTTTTTCTGCCAGAGCGGATTATAACACTCCCGGCACCGGAAAGAGATGGAACCTCGACAGCTTGGTTGTAAATTCAGCCGGCGCTGTTACTTTTTCAGGAGGTGAATATTTTTTCACTACAAATATTTTGGTTTCGCAGACCGATACACTCAGCATCAGGAATAATGCTACGGTTAAATTTTCAAGTCTTACACTGCTTAATATATTCGGCACACTGATAATCAATCCGCCCGATTCGGTTAAGTTTACTACTTCCGATACAGCGGTGAAATTTGTCGGAATCAGGCTCGATTCGCTTTCCGATGCCTCTGTAATGCGTAAACTTATTATGGAAAATGCGAATTCAATACGGCTCTATGATTGTAATGCACTGATTGACAGTTGTTTTTTAAGGAACAATAATTACTATGCAAGCGGACTCGTGAGAGGCGCTATCTATCTCTTCCGTTCCAATCCCGTTATCTCAAACAATAGAATCGTCCGGAACGGATACTCGGCAATAACTTCGGGCGCTAACATTGCATCTTCTCCGACAATAATTAATAATCTGATATACGCAAATGATAATACAAACTATAATGTAGCGCAGATAAATCTCGGCGCGGGCGGAACGTCGCCCGTAATAATACGGAATAATTCTATTATCGGACTATATACAAATGCAGGCGGTATTGCATTTCTCCCTGTGGGCGCAATCCCCTCTTTGATAATCGAAAATAATATCATCAAAAATAACCGGTACGGAATAGCATTGCTCGCCGGAGGAATAAACGCATATATAAATAATAATATTATTGACAGCAATAACATTCAGGGCAGTCCTACTCTCGGCGGCAGCGGATTAAATTTTGCCGGCGGATGGACAACTTCATCTGCCATTGTAACAAGGAATACTGTCCGCTGGAATCTCTGGGGCGTAACTATTCAAAATACTGCTAAACCAAATCTGGGTAATTTATCGAATCCTGATACAACCGATGAAGGTAATAATATAATCTGGGGCAACGGTAATACAGGCAAGGTATTTGATTTATTTAACAACACCCCGGATACGATTAAAGCCGAAAATAATTTCTGGGGAACAATGAATCTTGATACAATTGAATCTCATATATTCCATAAAACCGATAGCACAGTTCTCGGATTTGTAGATTATCTGCCGATACGGGGTCCGGTATCTTTTTCCGGTCAGGAAATTAAAATTGATTCTTACGAAATTCTTGACGCATATCCGAATCCTTTTAATCCGGTCGTGAATATTAATTATCATTTAAAGTACACCGGTAAATATCTTTTACGTGTATTCGATATTCTGGGAAATGAAACTGTAACTCTTTATTACGGCGACGCCGTACCCGGAGATTATAAAATTAAATGGGATGCATCTGCTTATCCGAGCGGAATTTATTTCCTGCGGCTTGAAAACGGCGGCAACTTTTATACGAAGAAATTAGTTCTGCTGAAATAAGTTACGCTGGATTGAGTCTTTATATCTGTCAGAACGCATAAAGAAACTGGCTGTATTATAATCTTATCCTTGTCATGTTCCCCTGTCCCGAACTTGTTTCGGGATTGTTTCAGCATCAGGATAAGGTTTTGCGTGGGCGTTGTTCTTCTCTGTGTAACTTTCTTTTTATAGCTGATTTTTATTTTATTAATGTCATTAGCTTTATATCCGTAAAGCCTTCTGTTTGCAATCTGTAAATATATACTCCGCTCGGGAATGCGGAGGCATTCCAGTTAACTTCATAAATGCCGGGTTGCAAGGTTTCATTTACGAGTGTCGTAAGTTCCCTGCCCAATAAATCGTATATAACTATTTTCGCATTACCGGCGTTTGACATTGACCATTTAATACTTGTTGACGGATTAAACGGATTCGGATAATTTTGATATAATCTGTAGCTCATTTTCTTTTCCGTAAATCCCGGAATGGAAAGTATTGTACTGCCGTTCATCATTATTTTCTGAGCGAATATATCATAATTACTGCTTCCGTTCCTCGTATCTTCAAAACAAATTATCGCGCCGTTCAGCGCCGGTACAATCTGAGGTCCGTATTGATTTCCCGTTGCAATGCTTACAGGCGCATCATCGGCTCCCCACAGCAGATTGCCGGATGAATCAACACGCTGAGCGTAAATATCATACGTTGAAGTGCCCGCCCGCCTGTCGTCCCATGTGTATATCGCTCCGAAATTTCCGTCGGATATTATTGCCGAGTTAATCTGAGAATACTGCGCATCGCATATATTCTTACCGTTAGGCGTCCATTTGATATTCCCCGTTGAGTCAACTCTCTGCCCGTAAATATCAATATTAAACGGAAAGAGAGGTCCGTTCCTGTAATCGAACCAGCCGAGTATTACTCCGCCTTTGCCGTCGGTGGTCAGCCTTGGTCTGTATTGCTCAAGTGTATCAACGCATATCGCCCTTCCCGTATCCGGCATAGAAAAAGAGCCGTTTGCCCTGATTCTTTGAACGTAAATATTATTGGATAATGAATCCCTTCTGTCGCACCAGCCTATATACGAGCCGCCGTTGTTATCGGGATATACTTCTGCGTATTGCTGTGCAAATCTTTTTATACCTACGCCGATTCCGTTCGCCGTCCACTGGACGACACCCGACTGCGAGAGCTTGTTTATATAAACATCGTAATCATATATTATTGAATTGCGGGGGTCGCCCCAGGATATTACAAATCCGTTATCCGAACTCGTGCAAACGCTTACATCCGTCGGATTACCCTCTGACTGACATACAAATACTCCCGTGCCCCAGAGTTTATTCCCGTTGCTGTCTAATCGGTTGGCTTTTAATTCGTAATCCATTGATAATAATTCGCTTGTCAGATAAGCGAAAAAGCATCCGCCGTTGTTATCTGTAGAAATCCTTGGCGTGCTTTGCCTGTTGCCGGAGTATGCCGCAACGTTACCTGTATCTGTCCATAGTTTAACGCCGCTCTTGCTTACCCGCTGTGCTTTTATGTATGTAATGGATGTTGTGAGATTATAATCCCAGAATATAAAAGCTCCTCCTTTACCGTCTGCGCATATATCATAGTATCTTTCAAGCTCCGGCTTTACGGCAATCGGAATTCCGTTTGTATCACCCCATTGTTTTACGCCGAATTTATCGAACCTCTGAGCGTAAATATCTCCGTTTGATGTTCCGTTCCTGTAGTCCTGCCATACCATAATCGCTCCGCCGTCTCCGTCTGATATCATTTTTGGCTTGAGCTGATTGTTTGGCGCGATTACAACAGCATTGTTCTGCATATTATTGGAAGACCACTGGGCAATTCCCGATGAATATGAAAACAGAGAAATAAAAATTAAAAGAATAAGTGTTCGCATAGTAAAATATAAAATAAACCGGGAACAAATTTTTCCCGGTTTATATTGAAGTTTATTTAATAAGTGTCATCCTCTTTGTAACATTAAATCCTTTCCCGTACAGAGTATAAAAATATATTCCGCTTGCTAAGCCGCTTCCGTCGAATCTGTATTGATACGTTCCTGGTTTCATACCCGTAAATAAACGCGATATTATTTCCTTGCCAGATACATCGTGAATTTTCATAGTAACGTCACACTGATTTGGCAGGCTGAATTTAATTGTAGTTGACGGATTAAACGGATTCGGATAATTTTGCTCCAACACAAAACTTTTTGGAACTTCCGAGCTAATCGGATTAATTCCTATCGGAATGTTCTGACCGCCGCTGAAACAAATTAACCTTCCGTCTCTGCATCCTGCAACAAATTCTGTTGTTGAATTACCGTCTATGCTGTTCATCGCGCAAACCCTGTCAGCTCTGAAGCTTACAGTTGAACCGAATGAATACTGGAACATAGAAACACCGGTCGCTCCGTTCAGAACAATTACATATCCCGGCGTCTGCATTGACACTGCAACGTCTCTTTTGCCGTCTCCGTTTACATCGCTCAGGAAATCGGCTCCGCGAATGTACGACGCACCCGGACTGAATGACCATAAATTATTGTGTGTTTTTGTGTCAACTCTGTAAACTGTCTGCGGACCGGCTAATGTGAATTCCGGTGAGCCGTTTGAATCAAGGTCGTCAAGAACAACAATTCTGCCTGAGTTACTTGACCCCAGAGCGATATTCCATAACTGACTGCCGTTATCCGATGAAACGCAAAAGACATTTCCTGCAAAACCATAAGAACCGATAATTTCTTTTGTTGTATCGGCGTTTATGCTCGGAATGAGTTTCATGCTCCAGGCTTTACTGTTTATACCAGCGTAATTCCAGACTTGCGAGCCCGTATTATTAAACCCTACAACAGAATAAGGAGTGCTGAGCGCAATAGCACCGCCGGACGGAGTAGATACTACATCACCCGTAAAATCACTTGCCTGTGTTACATAAAAAATCACACTTCCGTTTAATCCGTTCAGACAGATTAAGGCATGCCTGCCGCCCGATCCCGTACCGGTGCCGTTTGCGGAAACCAAAACATCTTTTACTCCGTCACCGTTAAAATCTTTATCAGCCCTGACGTCTTCAATATCACCGTCGCTGTATGTGATTGAATCGCCGTAAGCCCAGATTTGTCTTCCGGTTCTGCCTGAGATTGTGTAAACCATTTCATTGCCGCCTGCGCATCCGAAAACAACGTCCTGTATTCCGTCTCCGTCAACGTCATCCCTTATCTGCATACCGTCATCCCATTGCACCGAGCCTGTGTTGTTATTGTCATAACCGGTGTTGAAAGACCAGAGTAAATCCCCCGTAACTGATGAATTTCCGTTCCAGCAGGAAGTAAGATAATTACCCGAAGAAATTATAATGTCGTTAATTCCGTCTCCGTTAACGTCTGATATCGGCTTTATGCTGACAGGCTGATAATCATCATAACCCGTATAAGGATTATCAGGCGTGTTTGCAGTCCACATAAAGTCTCCCAATATAGAAGGTGTATTTGTACCCGTACCCGCGAACCAGACTTTCTGAAGCGGGGCATTAACGGCATTTGAATTAATTCGCAGAGTGTCGTTGAATGTTACTGCCGTGTTCGGATTGAACCAGACTCTGAAAGATTTAGTTCTTTGCGTGTCTATAGTTACGGGAAGCGATAAACCGACAGTGTCAATTCTGAATCTCACAGAATTAAATAACAGCGATGATATCTGCAAAGGGCTTGTACCCTGGTTCGTCACCGTGAATATATAACCGCAAAGAGAATTTTGCCTTCTTTGATTGAAATTAAACCCTGCCGTTGATACGCTGATGAACGGACCGCTGAAAACACCTTTTCCTTTTAATGTCACATTTTTAACAGGCGTTGCCGCGTCATTGCTTGCAATCTGAAGTACGCCTGAAGTTGTATCGAAAACTGTCGGTGTAAAACTCAGCGTATAATTCTTTGCCTGTCCGGGTGTAATTGTATCCGGTACGGACGAAGGGGCAATGCCGAATCTCGGGCTTGTTATATTTTTCCCCGATATTATCAGATTTGCCGTTCCTGAATTTGTTATACTGAAATTCTGATTGCCGGTTGTTCCGATTGTTACGTTACCAAAATCAACAAGACTCGGTGAAGATATTACAGGATTTCCCTGACCGGTGAGTGAATATTTATAAAGCACACGGTAAGCGCTTATATTATTTCCTATCCTGAATGCAATCAGGTATAAATACTGCCCGTCCCAGTATAATCCATGCGGGTCGCAATCGTTATCAGGGTCCGGCACCGGGAAAGAGAACACTGTGTCTCCTGTTGCTTTCCGGAATCCGTAAATTCTCTCCGGATCAGACTGGAAATTATCGGTAACGTAAATAATCGTATCGCCTTTTATCGCTAGTCCCTGCACCTGCTTTCCTCTTAGCGGAATTGTGTCAACAACTGATTTTGTCGTCAGATTAATTTTATATGCATAAGCATACGGATAAGTTGCGAAATCCGGAGAATATACTCCTATCCACAAGTTATTACCGTCTAAAGCCATTCCTCCTATTCCCTGAGCGTAAGTGCCTGTATAAATACTGTCAATTCTGTTTCCGTTTAAATCAATCTTAAATATTCTGCCTCCTGATGCCCTGAAATCCTCGGCAATCCAGAAACCTGTCCCGTCCCAGACAAGTCCGTGATTAAAAGTAAAAGGTGTCGTGAGACTGTCCGTAATAACTCCGGTTTTTGTAACTTTGTACATTTTTGAAGTCGGATATCCTGTGCCGTTGTAATCACTTCCAATCCACAGCGAATCATTCTTTCCTGTTATTCCCCAGAAATAATTGTAAGTGTTGGAATACGGGAATGAATATGCTCCGACGAGAGTTTGAGCTATTGACGATATGCTGTAAATAACGGTAAATAAAACAAATAGAAAAATTAATTTTTTCATAATATTTTTTTAATTTTTATGCTCTGCCTAAGAAGGAAATTTACGAAATATTCACATATAATGTCATACAAAAATTTATTAATATGACAATATCAGATTTGGCACAAATTGAAAAAAAGCTCTTATTTGCGAAAGAAATTTGTTTTTATGCCTTAATTTATTAATTGT
>JAPLFI010000209.1 GCA_026390755.1 Ignavibacteriota bacterium | reverse complement strand
TGAAGTATTAATTTAACAACTTAATTACCGGAAGAATAATAATCTGATTAATAATAATGAACGTTATAATAATTAAAAAGCCTTAAAATCCGTATTTTTTAACCCCGTTCAAACGCATATTAATCCAAAATACTGCCGGGAAATAGTTTGGGCTTCTGCACAGGATGTCAATTCAGAACTTAAATTTGCAGGTTTTTATCAAGAAGAGAAAGATATACCTTACTTTGGGTATAAATAGGTGGAATATATACCTTACTTTGGGTATGAATAGGTGGAATATATACCTTACTTTGTATTTGATTTTGTCAATAATATCCCTTACTTTGTGCTAAGATTTCTTAAAATATACCTTACTTTATACATGTTTAAAAGAAAATTAACGGAAAAATTACGGGACTGGAAAAAAGCTTCGAACAGAAAACCGCTTATACTAAGGGGGGCAAGGCAGGTTGGAAAAACCACGCTTGTGAAAATGTTCTCGTCAGATTTTGATCATTTTATACATTTAAACCTTGATAAGAGTGACGACAGGAAAATTTTCGAAAAGAACGATAGTATTGAAAAAATATTACAAATATTATTCCTGAAAGAGAACATATCACCTGCCCCGGAATCAAAGATTCTGATTTTCATAGATGAAATTCAGAATTCCCCTGACGCCGTTAAACTTTTGAGATATTTTTACGAACAGGCAAATCATTTATTTGTAATTGCTGCAGGATCATTACTTGAGAGTATTCTGGATAATCATATAAGCTTTCCGGTTGGCAGGGTTGAATATTTAATATTAAGGCCTTTCAGTTTCGAAGAATACATCATGGCAAAGCATGAAAACCGTGCACATGAAGCATATAATGAGATACCTTTTCCTGATTACGGACATGATAAACTTACGGATTTATTTAAAGAATATTGTCTGACAGGAGGAATGCCTGAAGCAGTAAAAAGTTATATAGAAAAAAAAGATTTTGTTGAACTAACGCCCGTGTACGATAATCTCATAACCGGCTATATGGACGATATTGAAAAATATTCAAAAAATGAAAAGCAAACTAAAATCATAAGACATATTATTTACAACGCATTCAAACTTGCAGGTGAGAGAATTAAATTTGAGGGTTTTGCGGATTCGAATTACAAATCAAAAGACATCAGCGAATGTTTCAGGATACTTGAAAAAACATTTTTATTATCATTAGTTTATCCCGTAACGGGCACAAGGGTTCCGATAATTGAAAACAGGCGAAAATCCCCTAAACTGCATATTCTCGACACAGGATTACTAATCAATTTTGCCGGAATCAGGGCTGAAATACTGAGCAGTAATTTAACAGACAATATTTTCGGAGGAAAAATTGCAGAACATATTACAGGGCAGGAGATACTGTCATCAAAACCGAGCATTTTGGCTAAAAATAATTTCTGGATAAAAGAGAAAAAACAGTCAAATGCCGAAGTTGATTTTGTATTACAGTCAGGCAGTCTGCTGATACCGATAGAAGTAAAATCAGGAAAAACCGGCAGGTTACGTTCGCTGATGGAGTATATAGACCTGTGTCCGCATAATTATGCCGTGAGAATATATTCAGGAGAATTCAGTATTGAAAAAGTAAAAACATTAAAAGGCAAAGAATTCAAATTACTGAATCTGCCATTTTATTTAGCCGGTAAGACGCAGGAATATATAAATAAGTTCTTGCTAAAGTTATAAACGGGACATGCAACCCGTCAAATTCTTTTAATGTACAGAGCATTCCTCTATGCCGTAATGTTTACTTCAATAACTCCGTTCCGGCTTGCCGCCGAATTGTGTCGCCCTGCAAGAGAGGAGCATCGCCAACCGTGTTCATCCATGAACGAAGGTCTGTCAGCGGTTCCTGACTAATTGTGATAAAGTCACTGCTCGGGCGGTCGAGCGATGCTATCAGAATTATAATCAGTGAGAACGACAGAACCATAATAGACATTGTCCATGATTTTCTGCTTGAGCCGGCTATTGATGTCAGATATCCCATGCTAAACATACCGAGTAAGACAAGTAAATACAGAAGAGCCCAGATACCCAGAGGAATACGAGCCTGAACGCCTATAGCAATACGCATCGCTTCCAGATTAAACATATCGTTCAGCGATTCTATATAGAGGGCGGCAACATCAGAATTCATATCTTTCCGCGCGTTTATAAGTGCCATGTTCCAGAGCTTATTCTGAATTATTTTCGATTCTTTCAGCAAACTGTTAATAGTGTCAAGGTTTCTTGATACAGCCGCTGACACACGATCGTCAACATATTTTTTTAAAAGAATTTTAGTATCCCGGCTGTCATTATCCGGCATAAAATCAGCCCTCAGCCATGTTGTGCGTATTAAGTTTGCTTCCTCGCGTACAAGTTCTTTCTTGGAATCATAACGTTCATAAACAATACCGAAAGAGAACACCAGCAGGAATGCAAGCAGACTCAGCACCGCCGCCGAACTCGCTGAAACTGCAGATTCCTTCTCGCCCTTAGAGCGCAGGCGTTCCGAGTTTCCCAGCCTGTACCCCAGGTCAATGGAAATAATCACGAAGATGACGGTTAAAATAAAAACCAGCCATAACGGTATAAAATCAATATTCATTTTAATCCTCCCTGCTCCGTAAAGTGCTTGCGAAGTTCAATCATTGCCTCCTGCTCTACCGTCGGCTTGATTATTCCGCTGTCGGGCCTGTCGAGTTCAAGTATAATAAAAGTAATCATGGTTATAACAATTGCAAACGAAAATATGAATATTATTTCCTTTCTTCG
>JAPLFI010000194.1 GCA_026390755.1 Ignavibacteriota bacterium | reverse complement strand
TCGTAGTGCTGTTTTCACTGAGAATCAAAGCAAAAAATAATTCGCTGAAGAAAGAAATATTGGAGCGTAAGAAAGGGGAAGAGAGAATCCGACAGCAGAGCAGTCGTCTTAATGCCATACTGAATACATTACCCGACTTGCTTTTTGTGATTGATTCAAAGGGTTTTTACCGTGATTGCTATGCGGCAAATTCACAAAAATTGCTCTTGCCGGCGGATAAAATTATCGGTATGAATTTAAAAGATCTGTTCGGCGAAGAGCAAAGCAAACGGCATCTTCAAAAAATCAATGAATGTATTCTCTCCCAAAAGCTTATCACTTACGAGTATTCAATTGAACTTGGCGGCTCACTCAGTTATTTCGAGGCAAGGTTAACCCCTTTTGAAAATGAAAGCATTTTAACAACAGTAAGAGATGTTACAGTCCAGAGACAGACGGAAAATAATTTGCGCGACAGCGAACGATTGCTCAATGAATCACAGCATGTCTCGAGAATCGGCAGTTATACTCTTGATATTCGTTCTGGTATCTGGAAAGGATCTGCTGTCTTCGATGAAATGGTCGGTTTAACGGATCCGGATATTCGTACTATTGAGGAATCATTATCCGCAATTCATCCCGATGACCGGCAAAGGATAATGGATTACTTCGGCAGTGTAATTTCGGAAAAGAGAAGCCTTTTTGATAAAGATTTCCGTATCACCGGAAAAAACAGTTCGGACATACGCTGGATGCATTGTATAGGAGAAATTGAGTTTGACGAAAACGGTAATGCGGTAAAAATGATCGGCACGGTTCAGGATATAACTGAATCAAAACAGATGCACGAAGAAATTAATTACCACTCAAATCTACAGCATTTGCTGATGAAACTTGGCACACAATTTATTAATCTGTCCGTGAACGATTTTGACAGGGAGATAAACAAAGCTCTTGCTGAAATAGGTAATTTCACAGATGTTGACAGGGTCTATATTTTCGATTATGATTTTGAAAGAGATATTATGTGCAACACTTATGAATGGTGTGCCGAAGGAATTTTACCCGAAATTGAAAACCTGAAAGCTATACCTAACAGCATGATTCCCGAGTGGGTGTCAGCGCATAAAAATGGTAATTCAGTCCATATACCCAGCGTGTCAAAACTGCCTGTAAACAGCAAACTGCGTGCTATTCTCGAAGCTCAGGAAATTCAGTCACTTATTACTATTCCGCTGAATTATGGAAAAACCTGTCTGGGCTTTGTTGGATTTGATGTTGTCAGAGGTGAAAGGCAAATGAAACCTTCGGAACAGGATTTATTAAAGTTGTTCGGTGAAATGCTGACTAATTTAAATGTGAAAACACAATATGAAGTCTTGCTCCTGAAAGAGAAAATGAAAGCAGAATCAAGCGACAAGCTTAAAACAGCTTTTTTGAACAACATTTCGCACGAAGTACGCACTCCGCTTAGCGGTATTCTTGGCTTTGGACAATACATGTCTGACCCGGATCTTACACAGGAAGAAAGAGAAATTTATATTGAAATACTTAATAAAAGCAGTTACCGTTTGCTGAACACAATCACGAACATTATGGATATTTCGCTGATTGTCTCCGGCAGTATGGAAGTTCATAAAACGACATTTAAACTTAAAAAACTTTTTGAAGAAATTTATTTGGGTTTCAGTAAGCAATGCTTTGAAAAAAACTTGTCTTTATCTTTGTGCGTTCAGGAAGAACAGAATGACCCGGAAATTTATTCCGATTTCATACTTCTTAAGAAAACGCTGTCCCTTATTCTGGATAATGCGGTGAAGTTTACCAATAAAGGTGAAATTACTTTCGGATGTAAAGTTACTGATGATTCATACGGATTTTTTGTCAGGGATACCGGTGTTGGTATAAGCAGTGAAGCTCATGTACGCATTTTCGAGAATTTCATGCAGGAAGATGTGTCAATGAGCAGAGGACATGAAGGAAGCGGATTAGGACTTTCCATAGCAAAAGGAATTGTGGAATTGTTAGGCGGAGAAATCAGTGTTGAATCTGTCAAAGGCGAAGGGTCAACTTTTTCCTTTACGCTCCCGGCTCTTCCTTCAGAGGAGGCATTGCCAGAGGAGGCATTGCCAGAGGAGACGGTTCCAGAGGAGGCGGTTCCAGAGGAGGCGGTTCCAGAGGAGGCGGTTCCAGAGGAGGCGGTTCCAAAACATTTAATCCTTATAGCGGAGGATGATGAAATATCTTACCGGTTAATTAAAGCTATTTTGAAGAATACTTCTGTAAATCTTTTACGCGCCTATACAGGCAAAACAGCAGTTGAACTTGTCCTCGAACACCCGGAAATATCATTGGTGCTGATGGATTTAAAAATGCCAGTGATGAACGGACTGGAAGCCGCTAAAGAGATAAAATCTTTCAGGCAGAATCTACCGATAATTGCCGTAACAGCGCACGCAGAAACAGGCGCAGAGCACTTGGCGCTGTCTTCGGGATGTGACGGTTATATAACAAAACCCTTCGAGAAAGATGAATTAATGGCGTTGATACAAAAATGGATAGGAATTGTTAAGTGTTAAGTGTTAAGTGTTAAAGAATAAGAGCAAAAGAAGTTACACAGAGGTCACAGAGAAGACGGAGTTGCACAGAGAAGAGCTTTTTGAGAATAAGAGCAAGAGCAAAAGAGCTAAGAACAGTGTTAAGTGTTAAGTGAATTTTCTGTAAATGTTTTAGAAGAACTTTTTTAAAGGAGAAATCATGAAAGCAGTAGAACCGAAGACAGTGGTCAGAAATACCGTGAAATCACAGAAGGCAAAAGGGATAAAAGATGAAGGGAAAAAGGCGGAAGTAAAGAAGGCAAAAGGGATAAAGGATGAAGAAAATAAACAAGACAGTTTCCCGATTGTAGGTATCGGCGCATCGGCAGGCGGACTTGAAGCATTGGAACAGTTCTTCGGAAATATGCCCAAAGACAGCGGAATAGCGTTTGTTGTGATTCAGCACCTCGACCCGAAATATGTTGGCAT
>JAPLFI010000301.1 GCA_026390755.1 Ignavibacteriota bacterium | reverse complement strand
TAAACAGGAATCTTCTTTTGGTAATAATTTTTCAAGGGTATTTTTCGCCGATTCATCATACGGCTGGATAACCGGTGATTCAGGATTGATAACAGGCACTTCAAACGGAGGAATCAACTGGATTAAACAGAGCGGAATAGCAGATGATTATATTAATAATATTTTCTTTTTGAACCGAACTAACGGATGGGTTACAGCCTGGAATGTAAACGGCAATTCACAGCGCTCGATAATATATTCAACCACGAACAGCGGAATAAACTGGAACAGGAATGTTTTTCAGGATACTGCTTCCTTAATAAATACAATTTATTTTCTCAATCCCCAAAACGGATTTCTCGGCTGTATATATTCACCTGCAACTATAATACTTCGCACAACTAACGGCGGTTTAAACTGGTCGCCGGTAAATACGGATTCAAACTTCACGGGAGGATTTCCGGTCAGGGCTATGAATTTCATGAATCAGAATACCGGATTTGCCACAGGCGGTTTTTTTGATATGTGCGGTGTTATATGGAAAACCACAAACGGAGGCTCTCACTGGACTTCCCGGATAGAAGGCTCCGAGCCTTTAAACTCTATTGCATTTCCCGTTCAGAACAAAATTTTCATTTCCGGGGGTGATTTTGAATACGGTATAACCGTAATTTCTTCAGTTGACGGAGGAGCAAACTGGAATTACAACAGTACGGGAGTATTCGGGATAGGATATTCCGTTGCATTCAGAAATTCTTATGAAGGCTGGATTGCAAGCGGATATTCACAAAAATTTCTCTACACACAGGACACCGGAAAAACTTGGACGGCAATCAGCACGCCTGACAGCGCTTCACTTTATTCTTTAACTTTCCCGAACCCTCACACCGGATGGGCTGTAGGCGATAAAGGAGCTATATATAAATATAATGCAGGCAGTATAGGTATAACAAATAACGGATATAATATTGAAAATAAAGATTTTGTGCTTTACGGGAATTACCCTAATCCGTTTAATTCAAAGATAAAAATCGGCTATGCTTTAAGATACGGCGCAGATGTTTCTTATAAAATATTCGATATAAACGGCAGGGAAATATTTACGGAATTAACAGGTTTTCTTGAATCAGGCGTCCATGAATCAATGATTGATATGAAGGGATACTCCACAGGAATATATTACATCAGAGTTACGGTGCAGAGTAATAACGGAAGAATTTCAACCGCAACACGGAAAATAGTTTACCTTAAATAAAAATTTATTTCGCCAGGAATTTTCCCGTTAAAAGGTCTCTGCGGATTCTGTCGTGGCAAAACACTCTGCCTTTCATAGCAATATAAACACCCGCTTCGGCAAAATTTATTGCGCCTACGGCTGTTCCCAGATTAAACTCGGCGTCGGAATGCGTGAACATTTCAGGTTTAAAAGATCCGGTTAAAATAATTGTTTTATTCTTTATCGGTGAGATAAATTTAGCCGTTTCCAGCATAGTATCCGTACCGTGCGTAATAATAATATTATCTTCCTTAGAGTTAGCGCAAACTTCATATATCTTCTGCCTGTCGTCGTCCGTCAGTTCAGTACTGTCTTTTTGAATCAGTGTCAGGATTTCATAATCGAACGGCGGGTTAATCCGCTCAAGAACACGCTTAACCGCAGGCTCGCCTATTTCAAAAGCATACCCGGAAATCTGCTTGGGATAATCTTTATCAATCGTACCGCCGGTCTGGATAAATAGAATTTTCATATTAATTAATGTTATTGTATTAAACTATACAAAACCCTCAGTAATATCAATCATATAACGACAGTAATAATCGGACAATAACGGACTTTACAGGAAATATATATTCCCGTTTATACTTATAAGCAATTTTAATATATTTATCAAAAATAAGGACTCGTGGAGCTAAAAATTAAAGATATTGTTGATTTACTGCAAATATCCGAAAAGACTATATACCGGTGGATAAAGGATAAGAAAATTCCCTGTTACAGAATAAATCATCAATTCCGTTTTAACCGGGCAGAAATAAACGAATGGATTTTGAGTAATAAAATTGAGCTTTCTTCCTCTTTAAGAAATATATCCATTACACAAAATCCTTATAATTTAGCAGAGCTTCTTGAAAAAGGGGGTATCATTTCCGATGTTCCCGGCAAAAATGTCAGAGAGGTTTTGCAGAGCGCCATAAACAAAATATACACACCCGCAGATTTATCTAAAGAGGACTTATTTACAGCTTTAATGAGCAGGGAGGAAATGATGCCTACTGCAATCGGGCATGGTATTGCCATACCTCACCCGCGCAGTCCGATTGTTACCGTTTCAGATAATGCAAGCGTTTCAATTTGTTATCTGGATGAACCGCTTGATTTTGGTGCGCTTGACGGGCAGGAGGTACATACACTTTTTATTCTGCTGACCGAAAGTCCACGCAGGCATCTGGATGTTCTTTCCAGGATATCATACTTATGTCATGATGCTGTATTTTTAGAAATGCTGAAGAATCAATCACAAAAGGAAAATATATTAAATTTTGTTCGTATGAAAGAGCTGGAATGGAATAAAAAGGAGAATGAAAGTTAGTGGAATATTTTCTTTTTGGAATTCTCGTTCTTTTCACCGGCGGGATATGCGCCGTTTTTTCCAGAGAGAGATTTAAAGGAATTATTTTTTTCTTCTTTACTTTATTATCGCAGTTTTTCATACTCCCCGCTGTATTTAATATTTTAATCTCCGGCGGACAGATTGAAACCCGGTTGTTATTTTCTGAACCTATAGGAATTGCTTTTCTCCGTTTAGATCCTCTCTCAGCAGTATTTGCCCTGATAATTTCAACCGGTGCACTGATATTTTCAATATATTCCATTGAATATATGAAATTGTATTCGGGTAAAACAGCAGAGCTCTCGTCATACTATTTCTTTTCGGGTTTATTGGTTTCTTCGATGTTGTTTTTGATAGTCACACAGAATGCAATATTGTTTTTAATCTTCTGGGAAATCATGTCAATTTCTTCTTTTTTTCTCGTGAGTTTTGAGAACAATAAAATTGAAGTCAAAAAAGCCGGGATGTATTACCTGGTAGCAATGCAGATTGGTGCGGCATTTTTAATTACAGCTTTTGCGTTTACATCTGCATCCTCCGGTTCTACGGATTTTAATTCATTTAGAAATGTTTTAAGCGGTTCAGACGGATTTTCCGTATTGATGTTTGCTCTTTTCTTTATTGGTTTCGGAACAAAAGCGGGATTTGTACCTATGCATACATGGCTGCCGCGTGCGCATCCCGCCGCCCCGACAGGTATTTCCGCTCTTATGTCCGGAGTAATGATTAAAACCGGAATTTATGGAATTTTAAGGATAATTTTGCTCTGCGATGTACCTGATTACAGATTATCATACGCCGTTTTAATAATTTCTCTTTTAACCGGAATATACGGTATTGCAAATGCCATTGCCCAGCAAGACCTGAAAAAATTACTCGCGTATTCAAGTATAGAAAACATCGGAATTATCGGGATTGGTATCGGGATTGGAATGCTTGGACTTTCTTATAATATTCCGGACATTGCAATACTCGGTTTCCTCGGAGCAATATTACACGTTATTAACCATTTTATTTTTAAATTTTTATTGTTTTTTGGAACCGGAGTTGTTTATTCAAAAATCCATACACGAAATATTGAAAAATTAGGGGGACTTGTTAAAATTTTACCATATACTTCTTATATGCTGTTGCTTGGTTTTTTGGCAATCAGCGGCATGCCTTTTTTCAACGGATTCATCAGTGAATTTGCAATCTATCTTGGATTATTAAAAGGTTTTGCAATTAACAATTTGATTCTGAATATTACTTTTTTAATCGGTTTCTCGGGTTTATCATTCATCGGAGTGATGGCAGTTCTATGCTTCACTAAAGTTTACGGAATATGTTTTTCAGGATTACCGCGCTCTGAATATAGAAAAGATATTCCGAAAGAATCAGCCGGTTTTTTACTGCCATTGTTTATATTATCTGTTTTAATTCTGATTATAGGACTTTTGCCGGTGTTAGTTTTGCCGGTATTATATCAGACT
>JAPLFI010000583.1 GCA_026390755.1 Ignavibacteriota bacterium | reverse complement strand
TGCAGAAAAATAATTCGCTCAGCGATAAAACTCTTGAACAATTCATGAAACTTCAGGAACTGTTTCAGAAAATAAACACGCCCGAATTCCGTGAAATGCTTAAAAAACTTCAGGACGCGCTGAAGAAAAACAATCCCGATCAGCTGCGGCAGGAGCTGAATAATATTAAGTTCGATGAGGAAGCATTCAAGAAACAGCTTGAACAGGTGATGGAACTGATGAAGAAGATTGAGAACCTGCAGAAATTCGGCGAGCTTACTAAACTGCTCGATGACATTACAAAAGCACAGGAAGAACTGAAACGGCAGACTGAAAACACAAAACCCGAAGAGACAGGAAAGATGAATTCACTGGCTGACAGGCAGAAGACTCTTCAGGAAGAGCTTGAAAAATACAAGGAAGAGCTGAATAAGCTGATTGATAAGATGAAACAGATGAAGGATGACAACAATCCGCAGAGTCTGAAGGACATATCGAAGAAACTTCAGGAGAAAAGCACCGATAAGAAAATGCAGAAATCATCAAGTGATTTATTCAAGGGACAAAAAGAGCAGTCGGAGAAAACACAGCAGGACATACTCGACGATCTGAACGAAATGAACGAAGATATGCAAAACGCTCTTGAGAAAGAAATGAGCAATATGGATATGAATAATAAGATGATGGATAAGATGAAAAAGATAAAACAGAACCTTGAAGAACTGAGTAAAGACCAGAAAGAACTGCAGGACGATACACGCGAACTGAAACAAAACGAGAAAAAAGATTTTGATAAAATGAGCAAGGAAGAGCGTGAGCTTCAGCAGAGGCTGACGGCAGAAATTGGAGCCCGTATGAACATGACAAAAAGCGGCGTGCAGATTTCGCCTGAAATGGGCAAGGAACTCGGCAACGCCTACAATAAAATGGATAAAGCGAGCGATAACCTGACGAAGGGTGAAAAAGAAGGAGCGCTTTCCGACCAGGGAAAAGCAAAGGAATCTCTTGATAAAGCCGCAAAGATGTTAGGCGATATGCTTGACCAGATGGGCAAACAGCCGGGCAAGGGAAAACAGCCGGGACAGGGGAAAATGGGACAGCTTATGCAGAAACTCGCACAAATGATAGGACAACAGCAGGGCGTGACGGGTCAGATGAATAAGATGGGAGAGAACGGAAAATCCGGTAAGGACGGAAAAGGCGGACAGGAAGAACTCTCGCAGGAACAGCGTTTACAGATGGATAAGCTGAAACTTGAACAGGAACAAATAAGAAAATCACTTGAGGAACTGACGAAAGAATTTGAAAAAGAGCAGGAGCGCTCGGGTGAGAAACTGCTGGGCGACCTGAAAGAGGTTCAGAAAGATATGCAGGAATCCATAAAACAGATGGGTGAATATAACATGGACAATAATCTCTTAGAGCGTCAAAACAGAATTTTATCGAGGATGCTTGACGCACAGCTTGCGCAGAGGGAAAAAGATTTTGAGCAGAAAAGAGAATCGAAACCCGGCGACAATTACGTAAGGAAATCGCCGCCTGAAATAATTTTAAGCGGACCGCGCTCTATTGACGCAATTAAAGAAGACATACTCAGATTACAAAAAGAGGGCTTCACGGAAGATTACGAAGCGCTGATAATGAAATACTTATCCGAGATAAAAAAGTCGGGTAATTAAAAGTGTTAAGTGTTAAATTTAATAAGAGAAGCCTGTTGAAAATATAACTTCCGTTCTCGTATTACTGCCTTCGTAAAAAATGTTCAGGTTCTTATCCAGAGAAAGATACCGCGCTTCAAGCCTTACATATCCCTGCTCGACGGGATTAAATTCACAACCGACCGTAACTCCGTTGCCTTTCATGCCGATATTATTGGCAAGCACTCCTGAATAAACACCGTCTAAATCCTGAAAGAACTCGCCTCTGAGCTGTGCGCTGAACTTTGGACTGATTTTATATTTCATGGAAAGCATAGCTCCATAAGTATAAGCGCCCGCAGAGGAATCGGACAGTTTGCTTTTTTCCTGATAGTCGAAATCCAGTCCGAGCAGGGCTTCCATTTTTCCGCAAGGACCCGTAAAACCTGCAATAAAGTTATTAAGTATTCTTGTTTTCCCCGGTAAGGTATTAGGCTGTTCGTTGCCGATGATATTATTATAAGTGAATTTAAAAATATCATCCGGAGCGTAAACAAGCTGAAGTCCGGCGGATTTATTTTTATTGTTATCTTCAATCACGTTATATCCGTTGAGCAGATACAGGCTGGCATTAAATTTCTTTGTGAAATCGTAACTGAGTTTTATACCGCTTTGATAAAAAGGTTCGTAATATGACTGAAGTGTAAACGAGCTGAAATAGTTATGGCTCGGGAAAGTTTCGAAGCCGATATGCGTGATAAAATAACCCGCATCCAGCCAAAGGTCTTTATACAGTTTAAATCCGATATTTGCTTCCTGAATGGACGGGCTTGCAGTGGACCAGTTAACTTTTGGTATATCGCCGTACTGGAGAGTGAAAACACCCCTTACTGCCTCGGAATTATAATTAACGGAAACCTGAGCGATGTTAAGCCTGAATTCAT
>JAPLFI010000023.1 GCA_026390755.1 Ignavibacteriota bacterium | reverse complement strand
TATGCAAAATAGAGGCGGTCGAGAAAATTGTCCGTGAGGGACCTGCACGAATATATGAGCTTGTTGATATCGGAGTCAAGTTTACGGAAGAAAACGGACAGCTCAAACTCGGACGCGAAGGCGGTCACACTAAGAGCAGGATTGTTCACGCAAAAGACCTGACAGGTAAAGAAATTGAAAGAGCTCTGCTTTATGACATATCCAAAAACAAGAATATACAGATACTCGAATATCATTTCGCCATAGATTTATTATCGAACAGAAACCTGAAATGCCATTTTAATGAAAACAACGATTACAGACATTCGCGTAAGAATCGTGAGCGAAACGCCTGTTA
This sequence comes from Ignavibacteriota bacterium, assembly GCA_026390755.1. Taxonomy (GTDB): domain Bacteria; phylum Bacteroidota; class Ignavibacteria; order Tepidaquicellales; family Tepidaquicellaceae; genus JAPLFI01. Next base: position 2,539 of record JAPLFI010000023.1, on the reverse strand, counting down.
CGGAGTATATGCTTTAAACGTAAAGAACAACAGGATTGAGAAAATAATATCAAGGCAGACTATACTGGCTACAGGCGGACTCGGACAGATTTATCTGCACACAACAAATCCTGCAATTGCAACCGGTGACGGGTTCGCAATGGGATACAGGGCGGGATGTGTGGTTGAGAACATGGAATTCGTTCAGTTTCATCCGACCTCGTTATACGAAAGCGAAATTGAAGATGACACACAGGTATTCCTGATATCGGAAGCCGTCAGGGGAGCGGGTGCCGTGCTGAAAACACGGAAAGGGAAAGAGTTCATGCACAAATACGATAAGCGCCGTTCACTCGCGCCGCGTGATATTGTGGCGAGGGCAATTGATAATGAACTCAAGAAAAGCGGTGATAAATTCGTGTATCTTGACCTCAGTAAGATTGGAACGGATAAAATCAAGAACAATTTCCCGAACATATACAAAGTATGCCTGTCGAAGGGACTGGATATCACAAAAGAAATGATACCCGTTGTTCCCGCGGCGCATTACGCATGCGGAGGCATAAAAACAGACCTGAACGGCAGAACAACTCTTAAGAATCTTTTCGCCTGCGGCGAAGTCGGCATGACGGGTGTCCACGGCGCAAACAGGTTAGCATCGAATTCACTGCTTGAAGCAGTCGTGTTTTCAGACGCTATATACGAGTACATTAAGGCAAACGCAGGGAAAATATTTCCGGCAGATAAAAATAAAACATTGTATCTCAGGAAATTATATTCGGATGTGCTTGAATGGGATGACAAGGGAACTATAAATCCCGATGAATGGGTTTTGATATCACATGATAAACGTGAAATCAAAGAAATAATGTCTGACTATGTAGGTATTGTGCGCAACACATACAGGCTGGCGAGGGCTTTCAGGCGCATAAAAATGCTGAGGGAAGAAATAAAAGAGTACTATATACGAACAAAAGTCACGGTTGAAGTACTTGAATTACGAAACCTTGTTCTTGTGGCTTATATGATAATAAAATCCGCAATGCAAAGAAAGGAATCGAGGGGACTGCATTACATGCTTGATTATCCCGGCAGAAATGACAAACAATTTAATAAAGATACTAAGTTAGTGAATTACTGAATATGAAAAAATTAACCATTGTACTGGTGACATGGAACAGCCAGAATGATATTATAGAATGTCTGAGTTCGATTTTCAACAATCTCCCTAAGACGAAGAAATTCGAGCTGGAGACAATAATTGTTGACAACAATTCTTCCGATAAGACTCTGGCGCTGATTGATAATTACATAAAGCTGTACGAATACGAAATAAAGCTGATAAAAAACGAAGAAAATCTGGGTTTTACGAGGGGGTGCAATCAGGCAATACAGAGTTCAACAGGTGATTATGTTTTCATACTGAATCCTGATACGGAAATGGTCGGCAGTGCGCTTGCCAGTCTGGTTGATTACCTTAAGCATCACGACAATGTCGGCGCAGTGGCTCCCCAGCTTACGACATTTCATGCGGATATTAGACACTCGTGCAGAACTTTCCCGCGTTACACTGACATGTTTCTTGAAATGTCGCTGTTGAGTTCAATTTTCCCTAAGAGTCATATATTCTCGAGATGGAAAATGAAATACTTCAGGCATAATGAGACAAGGGAAGTGGATCAGCCGATGGGTGCCGCTTTGATGTTAAAGAGAAACGTGCTCGAGCAAATAGGCGGAATGGACGAGCGTTATACTATGTTCTTTAATGACGTGGATTTCTGCAGGCGTATATACGATGAAGGATATAAAATTGTATTTTTTCACGAGGCAAAAGTTAAACACAGGGAAGGCGCGAGTGTTTACAAAGACAGGGGAACGATGATATTGCACTGGAATAACGATTGTCTGAAGTATTTTAAAAAGCATAATTATAATTTTATACTTTACCCGTTTCTGTGGATGGGGCTCAGGTTGACGGGTATTCTGCGGGTTATTTATTATAAATTCAGATAATGAAGACAGCATAAAATGTACGAATTACTTTCAATCAGAGAAAAAGCGGTACTGAGATATATAGTGGATAATTTCATCCGTTTTGGTATGCCTGTCGGGTCGAGGATAATATCAAAACAAACGGATTTAAATTTATCATCCGCCACGATACGGAATGTGATGAGCGACCTTGAGGACATGGAACTTATAGAAACACCGCACACTTCTGCTGGCAGGATGCCGACTGACAAGGGATACCGCTTTTATGTTGACGAACTGATGAATAAAGAAAATCTCAATAAAGCTGAAATCGAAATATTCAAAAACAGAATCGAAGATTCAAAAATAAATTTTTTCGACAGTGATGAATTCTTCGGTGTAACTTCAAGAATACTTAGCAGGATATCTCATCAGCTTGCCGTTGTAACTCAGCCATTCCTTAGTTCCGGGATTTTTGAACGGCTTGAGCTTTTTGCAATGTCATCGAATAAGGTGCTTGTTGTCATCAACATAAAGTCCGGTTACGTTAAGACACTGATAATGGAAGTTGACACGGAAATCACGATAG
>JAPLFI010000411.1 GCA_026390755.1 Ignavibacteriota bacterium | reverse complement strand
CCATGTGTTTGCTTCCCTTATAAAACTTTCTAAACCAGATTCAGTATTTATTATTTTCTCGAGAGGGCTTTTTACGGCAATATCCATCTTCCATATTTTATGCCATACTCTGTGAACAATACCCATGCCACCCTTGCCGAGAACTTCTTTAACCTGATATAATCCTAAATATTCATCATTGATGTTCCATTGGACAGGTATATTATCTTCCGCAATCCGTAATCTATGAGGATTATAATCCTGCATTAATTGGAATATGGAGCGACTTTCGTTATTTGAGTTATTTTCTTTCATTTAATTCAATATTTAAAACGTGGCCAAATTCCCTGAGGCGGATAAGGTAATAAAAAATTAACATGCCTTGATTAAAAAACATAACTTTCTTTCAAAATGCTAATAAATTCGACCGCTTTGCGGAATCCGAAGAACAAATAGTCAAATAAATCAATTAATCCCTGACGCAACGAATAGAGAACCCATGTTCCTTAAAGCTGCCGTCGTAGCGGCGCACAACTGACTGGCCGAAAAAGAGATTGCGGATCCATACGTTGAAGCTATAGTCCATCCATACGTTGAAGCTACTATTGTTCTCCGTCGCAGACCAGAAGAAACCGTGCTTACCAATGCCGTAGTAATCTCCATTGTAGCTACGTATACCACAGGGAAACGCATTAAATCCACTACCGTTTGTTGCTCCGTCGTTTGGACTATCCCATAATTTTGTTGCTTTCAGTTTACCACCGGCTGTTCCTTCTCCGTCTAAGTAGTCTGTAAGTTGTGTCCACTCTGCATCGCTCGGTATATGCCATCCTGCAGGAGCTAATCCACGCGGGTCATTAACCGCAAACCAGTTGTAGAGCTTGCCGTAGGTTTTTCCGTTTTCTGCATTATTATCATAGTAACACCAGGCGCCTGTTGTTAATTCTGCCCACTTATCTGCTTCCTTTACCTGCGGTATGATATCTCCATTTCGGTAATTCTCAACATTTAGATTTTCTGATGTCCATTCTTGTGTGCCGATTATTATTGTCTCTGTGTCTTTATACTTTAATTCTTCTTTTATTTTTATTTGTTCGCTCGCTTGTAATCTGTGTTTTCTTAAATCCCAATTATCTGTCAGTTTATGTAATTTTGCTTTAATAACTTCCGGTTTCAACAAGCCGTAGCCACGCAGTTTTAAATCGTTCATGAACTTCTTAAAATCTTCTTCTTTGTATATAGGTTTTTTTATTCCCGATAATCCATCCTCACTGCACGGCTGATGAAGTGTAAGGAAATTTTCAAGATATGGTCTTGCATTCCCATAAACGGAGGGTTTTATCAAAACTCCCCGATATTGCATACCTGCCATCCAGGGATAAATAAACGGAAGTTACACCCTCAGTATGCAACTCAAACTTTCCGATTTCATTGCCTGATTCAATATCCCACAATCGCATGGTTATATCACAGCTACCCGATAATGCATACCTGCCGTCAGGAAGGAAACAAACGGAGGTTACACCATCGGTATGCCCTTCAAACTTTCTTATTTCTTTTTCTGATTCAATATCCCACATACGAATTGTTCTGTCACTGCTTGCAGATAAAACATACCTGCCGTCCGGGGAAAAACATAAGGAGTTAACTAAATTAGTATGTCCACTGAAATTTCTGATTTCTTTCCCTGATTCGATGTCCCAAAGTCTTTGCCTGATTTAATATCCCACAGCCGAATGGTGACATCATGACTCCCCGATAATACATATCTGCCGTCAGGGGAAAAACATACGGAATTGACATAACTTGTATGCCCATCAAACTTTCTGATTTCTTTGCCGGTTTCAATATTCCACATTCGAATAGTTTTATCATCGCTTCCCGATAAAACATGCCTGCCGTCTGGGAAAAAATTGACGGAATTTACAACATCACTATGCCCCTCAAACTTTTTGATTTCTTTGCCGGATTGAATATACCACATACGAATGGTCTTATCATCACTTCCAGATATAGCATACCTGCCATCAGGTGAAATACAAACAGAATTTACAGCATCAGTATGCCCTTCGAACTTTCTGATTTCTTTGACTGTATTATTATCCCATTTAATATCCCACAATCGTATTGTTTTATCTCTGCTTGCTGATAATGCATAACAGACGTCTTGGGAAATACAAACAGTGGTTACAGAATCAGTATGTCCGGCTAATATATTTTTACTCCACACGTTTCTGATTTGTTTTCTTTTGAATCCTGATTCTGTACAGCAATGATGCTTTATGAATAATAAATCAGGACTCCTTTCATAGTCACTACTTCTTTGAAGTTCTTCGATTATTTTATATGCTTCGGTATATCTTTTTTCATTTAAAAATATTTTTATCTTGTTAAATTCTTCTGTTATTATTTCTTCATGCGTGATAATATCAGATGTTGTCTTGATTTTATTGAGTATTGGGAAATTATTATCAAAATTCTTTTCAGGTAAATACATTCCCCAAAGCCGTAAGGTATTATCATCACTTCCCGATAAAGCGTACCTACCGTCAAAGGAAAAACAGACGGATTTGACACTTTTAGTATGCTCCTCAAACTTTTTGATTTCTTTGCCCGATTCAACCTCCCATAAGCGGATTGAATCATCTTTTCCTTTGTCCGTTGAATCTTCTCCGCTTCCTGATAAAGCATACCTGCCTTCAGGAGAAAAACTGACGCAATTTATTGCTTCAGTATGCCCTTCGAACTTTCTGATTTCTTTGCCTGATTTAATATCCCACAGCCGAATGGTGACATCATCACTCCCCGATAATACATATCTGCCGTCAGGGGAAAAACATACGGAATTGACATAACTTGTATGCCCATCAAACTTTCTGATTTCTTTGCCGGTTTGTATGTCCCATAAGCGAATAGTTTCATCCTTACTCCCCGATAAAACATTCCTGCCGTCCGAGGAAAAGGAAACAGAATTAACATCATCAGTATGCCCCTCAAATTTTCTGATTCCTTTGCCGGTATAAATCTCCCACAGCCGAATGGAGACATCATCACTCCCCGATAAAGCATATCTGCCGTCTGGGGAAAAACAGACGGAATTTATCCAATTAGTATGCCCTTCGAACTTTCGGATTTCTTTGCCTGATTTAATATCCCACATTCGGATGGTTTTATCATAACTCCCCGACAAAGCATACAACCCGTCAGGGGAAAAACTGACGGCAGTTATACAATGAGTATGACCCTCGAACTTTCTGATTACTTTTCCGGTATAAATATCCCACAGCTGAATTGTGTCATCATCACTACTGGATATAGCATATAAACCATCTGGTGAAAAACTGACGGAATTTACACATTCTGTATGCCCCTCAAACTGTCTTTTTCCTATCGGTCTTTCTTTGTAATTTATCACTTTCAGAAACTTTTCATCTGTAATTTTGTTTTCGGTATTTTGTATCTCATTTATCGCTTCTACATCTCCCCGTTCGTAGTGTATCCATCCGAGTGATAATAGGTAATCAGGATTATTCTGATTCGCAAGTTTAATCGCATCCATCTGTTTTACAAGTTCATCACACGTTATTTCCGCTTTCTGCCATCTGTAATAACCGAAGTTAAATGTGCTTTCGAGGTGATGAGCATCTGTTTTTAACGCTTCTTTCCAGCATTCTGTTGCTTTATCTTCTCTGCCTAAATCTAAATATGATACTGCCCGATTATTTAACTCATCTGCTTTAAGTTCTACTGCCTTTATTTTCTTTCGTGTAAATTCATTTCCTGTTAATTGAGAGTAGATTGAAATCAATTCATTTTCTAATAGCTCCATATTAGCAAATCTGCTTGTTGGTTCTTGCTGGAAACATTTTTTTAGCAGACTTGTTAACTTATCTGGCATTGGAGGTTTTCTGTTTTCAAGATTTTGTCTTTCGTCATTATTACTTAAATATCTTTCGTCATTATTACTTAAATAATCATCTAATGCCATTTCTGCGGCGATACCGGAACTCCAGGTTCTTTCGCCGGTAAACATCTCAAGTATGCATAAACCCCAGCTCCAAATATCTGTCATACGTGTTATTGATTTTCCTGAAGCTTGTTCACGAGAGCAGTACTCGGGAGTGTATCCCGCATTGCCAACATATACACTTTGTCCATCAGACCTAAAGGAATCCCCAGTTGATAGTATAGCTTTTACTCCCGCTATTCCAAAGTCTGTTACCTTCACAAGTCCATTATTTGAAATCATTATATTTGCAGGTTTTATATCCTTGTGCACTAATTTATGGCTATGGGCAAAATCTAAGCCTCTTGCAGACTGTATTGCAATATCAAGAATTCGCTCTAATGCTTTTTTCTTTCCGCCTTCATAAAGTCTGCCGTCTAATATCCAGTCCTTTAAACTTCCACCGTCAATATATTCCACGAATACTCTCGGGATTTTGCCAAGGACTCTGACATAATAACAACTGACTATATGAGGATGCAAACCAAGTTCTACCCATGTGTTTGCTTCCCTTATAAAACTTTCTAAACCAGATTCAGTATTTATTATTTTCTCGAGAGGGCTTTTTACGGCAATATCCATCTTCCATATTTTATGCCATACTCTGTGAACAATACCCATGCCACCCTTGCCGAG
>JAPLFI010000509.1 GCA_026390755.1 Ignavibacteriota bacterium | reverse complement strand
TTTAACGGATTATTCTCAACATATATCGCTCTTTTTTTAGCGATGAAATTTCAGAAATATACGACACCGGTTCGAGCCGGGCTGATTTACAGCTTAGAGCAAATTTTTGCCGTGTTCTTTGCTTATTGGATTTTAAGCGAAATGATGGGCAAAACACAGATAATCGGCGCAGTGATTATACTCGGCGGGATTGTATTTTCGGAATTTTATCAGGAAATAAAAAGAAGACTTACACCTGAAAAGATTTGAAAAAACTTAAAATAACCGTAAAAGGAATAGTACAGGGCGTCGGATATCGTTATTATTGTTTTAAGAATGCCGGGTCACTGGGTCTCAAAGGGTATGCAAAAAACCTCATTGACGGAAATGTAGAAATAATGGTTGAAGGTGATAAGGGATTACTCGAAGAGTATATATTATTGCTGAAAGTCGGACCAAGGTGGTCAAAAGTTACATCTGTAATCGTTGAAGAGCTCCCTTACAGGGGAGAATATAAAGATTTTTCGGTTTATTAAAAACCTTGTATTAATCATCAAGAAAAATTATTATTGTCTTTGAAATTAAACTATTATTCAGGGATATAAGTCTACTGCTTATTAAATAAACCAAAATTTGAATGAAGAAAGTAAAATCAGTCACAGCGGCTTTTGCGTTATCTGTTATTCTCTGCAGTACCGTTTTTTCACAGCAGCAGACAGTTTATAATTTCCTTAAACTCGACGTTGATGCGCGTTCATCGGCAATGGCAGGCAACTTTGTCGCTCTGCCGAATGACGCCAATGCGATTTTTTATAATCCCGCCGTACTCGCAACAGGCAAGGGCACTAAAGCATCAGTCGGCTTTTTCAAATATCTGCTGGATATTAATTCCGGCAACGCCGCTTATACAATGAAGTATAAAGACCTCGGTTACATCGGCGCAGGAGTCCGCTTTGTAAACTACGGGAGTTTCGATAAGTATGACGAAAACTTCAATCAAACCGGAACCTTCAGTGCGAACGACATCGCCTTATCTTTGGGATATGCAAATCAGTACAAAGAGAGGTTTAATTACGGCGCGAACGTAAAATTTATTTATTCATCTATAGATGAATACAGCTCTCTGGGCGCCGCAGTTGACCTCGGCTTTTTGTATTATGTTCCCGAAACATATTTCGGAGCAGGAATCAGCCTGCTTAACCTTGGAACCCAGCTTTCCTCATATTACGGCACACGCGAAGATCTGCCTCTCGATTTAAGAATCGGCGTCAGCAAAAAGCTCGATTATCTTCCGCTTACTTTTACTCTCGGGCTGACAAATCTGACAGATTCTTACGATAAATTTTACGACCGTTTCAAGAATATTATTGTAGGCGGCGAGCTTACAGTCAGTGATTATGTTACATTTAGAATAGGTTACAGCAACCCTCAGAGGCAAAACCTGAAAACCGGCAGTTCAATCGGTATAGCAGGATTCTCGGCTGGTTTAGGTATTAAGTTCATGGAAAAATACCACATTGACTATGCGTTTAATTCGATGGGAAAAATCGGCTCCACACACAGGTTTAACATAGGATTCGACCTTAATTAAAATATATTATATCGGGCGGGATTTCAGAACAGATTAATTTTTACGCCGTCCTGTCTGATTTTCTTAGTCAGTTTTTCTACTTCTTCGAGAGTCTTATTCAGATTATTGAAGAATTTATCGTCATAAATAAATTTACCCACGCCGCTTTTCTGCTGTTGTATATCCCCTACTATCAGATTGATATTCGTTACGAGCGAGTCAAATTTTGTTGTAAGGGACTGTATATCGCGTATCGTGTTCTTCATGTCCGGCTTAGTATCATCCAGAAGGCTATTCACATTGGTAAAAGTTTTATCGGCGTTTGAAGTAAGATTTCTAATATTAGTTCTGCTTTCAGTGACTAATCCGTTCAGATTCCTTGAAACGACGGCGAGGTTACTGACAGTACTTTTCATATCGCTTTTCATATTAGGATCTCCGAGTATATCATTTACATTCCCGAGCACTTCGTCGAGTTTATCGGCAGTTTTCCCGAATTTCCCTATAAGTTCTTTAACATCTCCCGACATATCCGATACTGTTTTCATAACAGTTGATATGTCCGAACCTGCCGAGCCGATCAGTGGTTTCAGATAGTCAATTTCCTGTGCATTCTTCCCGGGCGATATATTCAATGTTTTTCCGGACATAAGTTCAGGCGAAGCGACTTCAATCTTATAATCATTCTTTATCTTAATTCCCTTTTCGAGAGAAAATACAATCAAGACTGAATCACCTTCGAGATCAATAGACAGTACCTTACCCTTATGGACTCCGTTTACCGTAACAGGGTCGCCGTAATTCAATCCACCGATGCTCCGGAAATAAGCTTTAAATTCCATTTTATCTTTATTAACTATAAAACCTTTTGCCCAGAACAGAGTTGCAGTAACAATTATAACCGCTACAAGGACAAAAAAACCAACTTTAATTTCAGAGAATTTTTTATAAAACATGTTGATTAATTTATAATTTCGAGGATTTTATATTCAATGATACCAGCGGGCGCATCAACCTTAATAGTTTCGCCTGACTTTTTCCCCATAAGAGCTTTTCCTATTGGTGAAAGAACTGATATTTTATCCAGCTCAAAATCCGCTTCCTCGGGTGAGACTATTGTATATGTGATTTCTTCATTCATCTTAAGGTCTTTCACTTTAACGCTTGAGAGCATATAGACTTCCCCGGCGGGGATATCCTCCGGCTCAAGAATCTGTACTCTTGACAGCAGGTTTTCAAGCTTACCTATCTTAAACTCAAGATGGGACTGAGCTTCCTTAGCGGCATCATATTCCGCATTTTCCGATAAATCGCCGTGAGAGCGCGCTTCAGAAATTTTTTCGGCTATAGATCTCCTTTCCGTCGTCTTCAACTCCCTGAGAATATTTTCAAGCTCAACAAGCCTGTATCTTTTTAAATACACAATTCCTTGATCCATAATTAATTGATTTTTTTCTTTTTGGATTTTCTGTTTAATAATATTAAATGACCCAGCTTATCACGCTTTGTCATAAGATAATTTTCATTAAGATGATTAGCATCAATTTCAATCGGTACTCTTTCGGCGACTTTAAGTCCATAACCTTCCAGTCCGATGATTTTCCTCGGATTATTAGTCAGCAGTCTGAGTTTTTTAACTCCGAGGTCACGGAGTATCTGAGCCCCGATGCCGTAATCGCGCAAGTCCGGATTGAAGCCGAGAGCGAGATTTGCTTCAACGGTATCTTTACCTTTATCCTGAAGTTTATACGCTTTAAGTTTGTTAAGCAGTCCTATTCCTCTGCCTTCCTGGCGCATATATAACAAAACCCCACTGCCGTTTTTTTCAATAATGCGAAGAGATTTATCAAGCTGTTCTCCGCAGTCACACCGCATTGAGCCGAACAAATCACCGGTAAGGCATTCCGAATGAACCCTGACAAGTATAGGTTTACTTCCGTCAATTTTCCCTTTTATCAGAGCAATATGCTCGCTGTTATCCGATAAACTGCGATACATAATAATAGTAAATTTACCGGATTTCATCGGAAGTTTGGTTTCAACCAGCCGTTTTACAAGATTTTCCCGCTTTGAGCGGTAATGAATTAAATCGCGAATAGAAATAAGCCTGAGATTAAATTTCTTTGCAATAACTATAAGTTCAGGCATACGCGCCATTTCGCCGTTTTCTTTC
>JAPLFI010000056.1 GCA_026390755.1 Ignavibacteriota bacterium | reverse complement strand
TTTTTTATAAGAGGGAACTAATCAGCCAATAGAACAGCGCACCGGAAATCATTGAAAGCGGAATAGTTAAAATCCAAGCCCAGACAATTTTTCCCGCAACGCCCCACCTGACGGCAGATAGCCTGTTCATACTTCCGACACCGACGATAGCGCCAGTAATGGTCTGTGTAGTGCTGACCGGAATTCCAAGGAACGCTGTTCCGAGCAGTGTAGTCGCACCTGCTAATTCGGCGCAGAAACCGCCGATTGGTTTCAACTTTGTGATTTTCATGCCCATCGTTTTTACGATTCTCCATCCGCCGTACATTGTGCCGAGGGCAATAGCCGCGTGACAGATTATTACAACATAAAAAGGAATGTAAAACGAATCAATAAATTTCGAAGAAAACAAAACCCCTGCTATTATTCCCATTGTTTTCTGAGCATCGTTTGTGCCGTGTCCGAGACTGTAAAACCCGGCAGAAACAAGTTGGAGTTTCCTGAACGCGGTGTCAATTTTTCTCGGGTCAATTTTTCTCGGTTTTTTATTCCTTACTAACCACGTTGTTATAAACATATTGAACATTCCAAGCGCCATACCGATAAGCGGAGCGAGGAATATGAAAGCTATTACCTTAATCCAGCCGGGCAGTATAAGAACGCCGAACCCGATTTTCATTACAGCCGCGCCGCCGTATCCGCCGATCAGAGCGTGCGAAGAACTTACCGGAATACCAAAATACCAGGTAACTAAATTCCAGAATATTGCGCCCAGTAATCCCGCGGATAAAACATACACGTCAACATTATCTATGTGAACAAGTTCTTTACCTATTGTTTTTGCCACGGCAACATCAAACATAAACGCGGCAACAAAATTAAAAAAAGCCGCGAACAATACGGCTTTCTGAGGGGTAAGTACCTGGGTTGATACAATTGTAGCGATTGAATTTGCCGAATCGTGAAACCCGTTCAGAAAGTCAAATATCAATGCAAGTAAAATTACAAGCAGTACAAGTTCAAGCATGTTCATATATTTTTAATCAGCGCCCCTTCTATAACAAGCGTTGCCCACTGGCACCGATCAACGGCTTTTTCTATAATTTCAAGGATTTCTTTTTTCTTAATAAGTTCCAGAACATCTTTTTCTGTGTCGAATAAATCCGTTATCGCATCGCGGAAAACCACATCTCCTTCGGTTTCGAGATTTCTGATAGAAACAAGTTTGTTAAGCGCGTCCTTGTAATTATCCTGCATAGTTTTTATTGCGGAGCTCAGCAGTTCCGTCTGCGAAAGCAATATAGAAGCAAGCTGGGGACCGAATTTTAACGGTGATTTTATTTTGTATATCCGCCATCTGTTTGAAATAGTGTCAATTGTGTCAACGATGTCATCAAGCGCGTTCACGAGGGCAAATATATCCTCACGGTCAATCGGAGTAATGAACGATTCGTTCAGTTCGTTCTTTACCGTATGCGTAATCTCGTCGCACTTGTTCTCTATCACGTGAATCTTCGCGGCGTATTCGTTCAGGTTTTCCGAATGGTCCAGCATTTCATTCAGTATCTTGCATGCGTCAAAAGCGTAATCCGAAATTTCCGCAAGCAGTTTGAAAAACTTCGGTTCTTTTGGTAAAAATCTCTTAAACATTGTTTATGATAAATTAATCCTGAAATAAATTCAGGACAAGTTTGTAAAAAGAACTTTTTTACTATGTAAAAATACAACGGAAAACAAAACAAGAAACATATATGATGTGAAAAAATTGTATATAAATCATTAATAAATTATTACTTAATTTATACAAAGAAAGCAATAATAATATTTATATGCAATCCCGAAACAAGTTCGAGCGCAGGTTAATAATATTACCACCGGATTATTGAATATAATTCGTAAGAAAATATTCCTAATTTACGGTGATTTATAAAAAGTGGATTCCGGCTTAGATCCTGAAACAATCCCGAAACTATCCTGATGCTGAAACGACCCCGAAACGAGTTCGGGGCAAGATTCAGCACGACAAGAATGAGGAAGGATGACAAGTAATGTGGCAGGATGACAATGGAATGACAAAAAAGTTGTTTTTAATTAAAAAACGAGATAAAATATGAAACTTGAACATCTTGGAATAGCGGTTAAGTCCCTTGCCGAATCTGTACCAGTCTTCGAGAAAATATTCGGCGTTAAAGCAGGTCCGGTCGAATACGTTGCCGAACAAAAAGTGAACGTACAAAAATTAAAACTAGAAAACTGCGATCTGGAATTCCTTGAAGGCACCGACCCGGAATCGCCGATTTCAAAACACGTCGAAAAG
>JAPLFI010000167.1 GCA_026390755.1 Ignavibacteriota bacterium | reverse complement strand
GAAAAGTGGATAGAATATAATACTCTTGTAGGTAGAAAGAATCTACTATCGGGCAATAAATGGGCAATATTTTCGTATATTTTTTTCATACAAAAACCTATTTGCCCTTTTACTCTTCCCGTATAGTAAAATGTGCCGGGCGTTTATTGCAATCTATTAAAAATGTAGTTCTATCAATTTCAAAACTACTTTCACCCATTTACTTTTTCCCAGGAAGTAAAGCGGAGCGGGTGTTTATTGCAAGTTATAAAAAATGAGATGTTCTGTCAATATAAAAAAAAATATACCCTCGCTCATATAACACATATATTCAAAACATAGTGAAAAGCAATTTATATTGCGAAAAACATAGAGTGAGAAATATAATCCAAGAAAGAAAAGTAGTACTTCAGCTACGCGGGTGGAAAGTTTTATGGACTTCAATGAGGTATTCACGGTCAACGTGTGTATATATCTGAGTCGTGGAAATATCCGAATGTCCGAGCATTTCCTGTATGATTCTTATATCGGCTCCGCCTTCAAGCAGATGAGTCGCGAAAGAATGACGGAGTGTATGAGGATGAATTTCTTTTTTTATTCCCGCCATCTTAGTATATTTTGAAAGTATGTCCCATATCGCCATACGCGACATACGCCCGCCGCGGAAATTAAGATACATATAATCTTCCGACTGCACTTTCTTCAGAAAAGAACGGCTGTGGGATATATATTCACGGTTGTATTTTATTGCCGATGAGCCGATAGGCACGATTCTTTCTTTCGAACCTTTGCCGTAGATTCTCAGTATTCCTTCGCTCCAGAGTATATCCATCAGACGAAGGTTCACTACCTCACTCACACGCAAACCCGAGGCATACATGGTTTCGAGTATCGCTCGGTCGCGCAGTTCAAGTTTCTTTGATAAATCCGGTTTGCTCAGTATTTTATTGATTTCTTCCACAGATAAGACGGCAGGCAGACTGCGCGCGGTTTTCGGAGTGTCAAAATTCCCGACAGGATTCCCTTCAATAATATTTTCGGATTCAAGAAATTTAAAAAAAGTTTTAAGCGATGATAAAAACCTGTTTACAGATTTATCGGAATATGGTCTGCCTGTTTTGCTGACAGACTTTCTAATATGCATGATGTATTTGGTTATCGTATCCTCATCAACCCGGGTCAATTCCGGCAGAGTAGTTTTTTCTTCAAGAAATTTCTGAAACATTCGCAGGTCGAATTTATACGATTCAACGGAATTCTCGGAAAGGGATTTTTCAAGTCTCAGAAAATTAACGAACAGGTCACGGTGAAACTCAAAGTCTTTCATATATCAACTTGCTTCTCTTCTGGATATTTTATTCTCTGATGATAAATTCCGACAAGTATTTTCAGGAAAGCCTTTTTAATTTTAGAAAGGTCTCTGAGCGTAAGTTCGCATTCGTCAAGTTCCCCCTCGATAAACCGCCGTTTAATAATGTCGTCAATTTTATCTTCAAGTTTTTTCGGAGTCGGGTCTTCGATTACTTTTGTTGAAGCTTCCACATTGTCTGCGAGCATTGCGATAGCAGTTTCTTTATTCTGCGGTTTCGGACCGGGATAACGGTATATATAATCGTGAACATCTTCCTTTTCATTATCAACGCTTGATTTCGCCTTATTATAGAAATATGTGACAAGATTTGTTCCGTGATGCATGGGAATAAAATCAATAACCTGCTGAGGCAGATGATATTTTCTGCCGAGTTCAATACCGTCCTTAATATGCGCAATGATAATTTTAGCACTGAGGCTCGGGTTAATCTGCTCGTGTTTATTAACACGTTCAAGCTGATTCTCGACAAAAAATGACGGTTTGATAATTTTACCTATATCGTGATAATAACAGCCGACTCTTGAGAGAATGCGGTTTGCTCCGATAGATGCCGCGGCTTCTTCGGCGAGATTTCCCATAACAACGCTGTGGTGAAAGGTGCCCGGCGCCTTGGTAGAAAGTTCCCGCATAAGCGGCTGATTGAAATCGGTAAGTTCCATCAAAGTAAGGTCGGTAGTTATCCTGAACACTTTTTCGTAAAATATGAGAAGGCCGTAAGCAATTACCGGCGACATGACGGAATTAATAGCTCCGTAAGCTAAATTTGTAAATATTTTTGATGATGATTCCGCGCGGTCAAAACCCATTGCAATAATCGCGACAGAATAACCGATTAATATAAAGAAAAAGGAGCGGAATATCTGAGAGCGGTTTTTTATATCGCGAACGCTGAAAATTGCGAGTACGGCGCCGCAGAACGAAATAAAAGAAATCGTATAATCACCTCCGCGTATAGCCGCTACAAGAAACGAAGAGATAACTATCGTAAAAAACGCGAGACGCGAATCGAACATAATTGTCAATAATATGGAAGCAACAGATATAAAAATCAGGAGTTCGACGGGCGCATTTACTTTTAACTGAAGGCTCAAAAAGGCGAAAAAACTCACAAGCAAAAGTAAAGATGAAATAAGCGCGAGCTTGAGATTATCTTTGTATATATCATTACGGATATAAAACAGGAAAATCACAAGCATTGAAAGTAAAATTACAACGACGAGTATTTTTCCGACAACCTGAGCAAATAAATCCTTAACGCCTATACGCTCCATCCTGACCCGTTTATACGAATCAAGTTTAAGCTGTGTTTCTTTTGTTATAGGGTCATGTTTGCTGATTATACGCTCATTTTCCTTTACAATTCCCGTTGTACGCGGTATCTGGTCAACTCGGTTCTGAATTTCGAGATCGGTCAGTTCCTTGCTGTAAATCAGATTCTCAAACACAAAATTACCCGCGACGGATACGGCAATATATTTCAGCGTACTGTCTTTAAGCGCCTGTCCGAATTTCAGGCTGAGTTTAGACATGATTTCATTCTTTGCGAAAACTTTGTCAACATTTTCGATTCTCTGCAGTTTCTCGTTTATTTTTTTAACCGATATTTTTTTAGATGCTATCTTTGTCTTATCGTAGTTAATAATATTTTTCCTGAGATACTCGCTTATTCCGTTTTGGATTAATTTAATAAATTCCGAAAAAGCAGGAAGTCCTTCGGTTTTAATTTCTCCTTTGTAATAACGATGTAAATATATCCACATTTCATCGGATATTGGAATTGAAAGAAGTTCTTTCGCTGACTTCAGAGCAGGGGAATTAATATCCCCGGCGTTAATCTTTTCGATTGCCGAAGCTTTTACCAAAACCTCGTTTAATTTAGAAAAATACGCTTTAAGCGAATCCCTGCCGGGTTCATCATCAGCGGGAGTTTCGATAAAGACGGGTATAACATTCCCCGATGCCTCATTCTTCTCAAGCAAATAAAGAGATTCATCTTTATAAATCGGGAATGTAAAAGGTGCTATGAGGTCTTCGGTTGACCAGATTGTACCGACTTCAAAATCTGTTTCGATATTTTTGTATGAAGGCAGGAGAAGACTTATGACGATAACCGTAATCAAGCCAATCACGGCTTTTATCAGATTGTCGTTACCGAGGAATGAAAGGTTTTCCGGTTTGAAAAGTTTGCCGAACTTATTTTTTACTTTTGCAGTCATTTGCTTATGCCAAGAAAAAAAACAGCTTTATAGGAAGCTACTCAGGGCTAAACTTTAAATTAAACTTTGTATTATATTAACTTTTTTGTTGAGTACTTTACCGAGCCCGGTACAACAATATCATCAAAAAGCCGGGATATCAGTTTTTCAGCTTCTTCGGGCTGTTTATCTTCAAAAGCGTCAAAAGTATCTTCGTTTTCAAAAAGTATCTGCTCTGTATAAGCATCTTCGTCTTTACTGTCTTCAAATACCCTGTATTCAAGTACTCCGTCCATTTTGAATAAATCCGTTAACTCCGAAACGATTTCAAAATACTCATCTTTACGTTCCGGGTCAATTTTATAGCTGATTTCGAATAAAATATTTTCCATCTATTAGATTTAGTTTATTTAAAATATAAAAGTAATACTTTAAAATAAAGATAATCTTTTGCACTACTTTTTTGAATTAAATTTGAAATATTTATGTTTACGTTTATGAAAAATTAACACTTTAAGCATTTGACAGCACATAAAACACCAAATAAGTTAATATACGAAAAAAGTCCTTATCTCCAACAGCACGCTTATAATCCCGTAAACTGGCATGCGTGGAACGAAGAAACATTAAAACTCGCGAAAGCGGAAGAAAAACCGATATTTCTTTCAATCGGTTATTCGACATGCTACTGGTGTCACGTTATGGAGCGGGAGTGCTTCGAAGATGAAGGGATAGCAAAACTTTTAAACGATACTTTTATTAACATAAAAGTTGACCGTGAAGAGCGTCCTGACATTGACCGTACTTACATGTCGGCACTGCAGTCATTAACCGGCTCGGGCGGCTGGCCGATGAGCATTTTTATAACGCCTGAGCTGAAACCTTTTTATGCCGCGACTTACATTCCCCCGAAGGCGAAGTACGGACGCTCGGGTCTGGAAGACATAATCGCCCAGATAAGCGAACTCTGGCAGAGCCGACGGAGCGAAATATATGAAAGCGCCGATAAAGTTTTTCAGATTCTCGACAGAAAATCGTACAGTTACATTGACGAAAGCCGTGAACTTTCGGCTGATGTTTTCGGAATGCTGTTTAAAAAAGCAGATTCGCTTTTCGATGAAGAAAACGGAGGATTCGGAAGCGGGAACAAGTTCCCCCGCCCTGTGGCTTTGAATTTTCTCCTGACATATTATTATCACACAAAGGACGTCCGGGCGCTTGATATTGTGAGATACACTCTAAAGAAGATGCGCGACGGCGGAATATTCGACAATCTTGAATACGGATTTCACCGTTACTCGGTTGACGAGAAATGGCGTGTTCCGCATTTCGAGAAGATGCTGTACGATCAGGCGCAGATATCACAGTTGTATTTCGACGCTTATCTGATAACAAAGGAAAAATATTACCTTGTAACTGCCGAGCAAACACTGGAATATGTATCGAGCCGAATGACAGACTCATGCGGCGGATTCTACTCGGCTGAAGATGCAGAATCGGCTCCCGATGCCGGTGAGCCGCATATTAAAGAGGAAGGATATTTTTATCTATTCGAAAAGTATGAAATTGAGGAACTGCTTTCACAGCCGGATGCAGGTATTTTCTGCTACGCATACGGAATTTTTCAGAAAGGCAATACGATACACGACCCGCACGAAGTTTTCGGGACACGTAATGTGCTGTATGTATGCAATGATATATTCGATACGGCAAAACAATTCGGAATAAGCACGGAAGAGACTGAAGAAAGCCTTAACCGTTCGTTAAAAATCCTAAAAGAGTACCGTGACACCCGGACACGCCCTTCTCTTGACAGGAAAATATTAACTTCATGGAATTCGCATATAATAAGCGCCTTTGCTAAAGGATACAGAGTGACAGGCAACAGGGATTATCTTATGCGGGCGGAAAAAGCCGCCGACTTTCTTTTAAAAGAAATGCGCGGAGAAGACGGAAGCCTATATCACAGATGGATTGAGGGTGAACGGAAATTCGACGCCTCTCTGGACGATTATGCTTTTTTTGTAAAATCACTTTTAGATTTATATTCTGCCGGTTTTAATCCGGATTTCCTCCGTCAGGCGTTCGTGATTACTGATTCAGCGATAAAGAAATTTTACGACAGGAAAATCGGCGGATTTTTTGACTCGGATATCAGAAATCCGGAAATAATATTAAAGACAAAAGATTCTTACGACGGCGCGGAGCCATCGGGAAACTCTGTTATGATAGAAAATCTGCTTCGCATCTCCGTATTAACCGGTGAAAAAGGTTACAAGGAAATCGCAGAAAAGAGTTTAAAACAATTTTATTCACAGCTTGAAAAATCGCCTTTTAACAGCCCGTATATGGTTTCCGATTTATATTATCTCTTTAATCCCCCGCCGGAAATAGTATTTACGGGAAATATCAATAATAATGATGTAAAAGAAATGTTAGATGACGTGAATAAAACATTTCTTCCAAATCTAATTATTGTACACGCTACAACTGAAACAGGAGAAGCATTGCCTGTTATCAAAAATATTGTGAAAGATTTTAATAATATAAACTTTTATATTTGTGAGAATTATAAATGTAATCTGCCGGTAAACGACAGGAAAAATTTAAATTTATTACTGAAACAAATAAAAACTCTAAAAGCATCAGGAGAAAATAATGATATTTGATTTGGAATTAATAGAATCGCTTTACGCCGTTTATAAAACCAGGGTTGATACGGCGCGGAAAATACTCGGACGACAGATGACTTACACCGAAAAGATATTGTACGCTCATCTGTGGAATGCGAATATATCGAAAGCATGGACGGGGGGAAAGGACTTCGTTGAATTTAAGCCTGACCGTGTGGCAATGCAGGACGCGACTGCGCAGATGGCGCTGTTACAATTCATGTCAGCCGGCATACCGAAAGTTGCCGTTCCTTCAACGGTACACTGCGACCACCTTATACAGGCAGAAACAGGAGCCGTAAATGATTTACTGCGTGCAGGCAGGGAAAATAAAGAAGTATATGATTTTCTTGAAACCGTTTCCTCTAAATACGGAGTCGGTTTCTGGAAACCCGGCGCGGGTATTATACACCAGGTTGTTCTTGAGAACTATGCATTCCCCGGCGGAATGATGATTGGAACTGACTCGCATACACCTAATGCCGGCGGACTGGGAATGATTGCAATCGGAGTAGGCGGAGCGGATGCAGTTGACGTTATGGCAGGTTTACCGTGGGAGCTTAAATTCCCGAAAATTATCGGCGTAAAACTGACGGGTAAGATGAACGGATGGACATCGCCGAAAGATGTTATCTTAAAACTCGCGGGAATACTGACCGTGAAAGGCGGAACGGGCGCTATCGTCGAATACTTCGGCGAAGGAGCGGATTCATTCTCATGTACGGGTAAAGCTACTATATGTAATATGGGAGCGGAAATCGGAGCTACTACATCTGTCTTTGCTTTTGATGATAAAATGTATGACTATCTCAGCGTTACGGAAAGAAAAGAAATTGCGGATATCGCACGAGGGCTGAGAGATTATCTGCGTCCTGACGTAGGCAGCGAAAAATATTACGATAAAATAATTGAAATAAATCTGAACGAACTTGAACCTCATATTAACGGACCTTTTACACCCGACCTCGCGCGGACATTATCCGAATTCAAAACGGCAGTTAAAGAATTCAATTATCCGGAAGAGCTTAAAGTGGGGCTGATCGGAAGCTGTACGAACTCTTCGTACGAAGATATGGAGCGCTCGGCATCGGTTGCCAGACAGGCGGCGGCGAAAGGTTTGAAAGCAAAATCGGAATTCGTTATAACACCAGGCTCGGAACAGATACGTGCAACAATTGAACGCGACGGACAGCTCGATGCATTCGAAAAAATCGGAGGGATGGTACTGGCAAATGCATGCGGACCATGCATCGGACAATGGAAACGCCACGACGTAAAAGAAGGCGAAAGAAATTCTATAATAACATCTTACAACAGGAATTTCGTGAAGCGGAACGACGGGAATGCCGCAACACATGCATTCGTCGCATCACCCGAAATTGTTACGGCACTGGCGATTGCCGGCAAACTTACTTTCAACCCGATAACAGATGTGCTTATTAACGATAAGGGCGAAGAAGTTAAGCTCGACCCCCCTATCGGGAAAGAACTTCCTGCAAACGGATTCGATAAAGGAGAAGAAGGATTTATCGCACCGGCGGCTGACGGCAGAGGAGTGGAAGTGAAAATTAACGCATCAAGCACGAGGCTTCAGGCATTAGCTCCTTTCAGGGCACCCGATACGGAAAAGGATTTCAAAGATTTGCGATTGCTTATAAAAGCAAAAGGTAAATGCACGACAGACCATATCTCAATGGCCGGTCCATGGCTGAAATTCCGCGGGCATCTTGATAATATTTCGAATAACATGTTCATTGGCGCCGTTAATTTCTTCAACGATAAGACAAACTCGGTGAAGAATACCTTTACAGGCGGGTACGGTGAAGTTCCTGAAACGGCACGTGATTACAAGGAGCGCGGCGCGGGATGGGTTGTAGTGGGTGAAGAGAACTACGGAGAAGGTTCTTCACGGGAACATGCCGCAATGGAGCCGCGTTTCCTCGGAGGCAAGGCAATAATAGTAAAATCTTTTGCCCGCATACACGAAACTAATCTCAAGAAACAGGGAATGCTGGCATTGACATTTGCGAATCCGAAAGACTATGATTTAATACAGGAAGACGATATATTCTCACTCGATGCCGTGAACTTAGAGCCGGGTAAACAATTAACGCTGAGCGTTACGCATAAGGACAACAGCAAAGATATAATTAAATTAAATCACACGTTTAATGAACAGCAAACCGGATGGTTCAAAGCGGGTTCGGCTTTAAATTTAATAGCAGGCAATTTAAAAAAATAATCGAAAGATAATTAATCGGGGACGGATATTAATATTTTATGATTCAGTTTAATTATTTATTTTGTAGTATCTTATAAAAAAATAAAATGATGAGAAAAACACTTTTAGCAATACTTATATTACTTACGGTATCTTTATCGGCAAACGCTCAGGGAAAATTCGGAATCGGTATAATGCTCGGTGAGCCGTCGGGTCTTTCGGGTAAAATATTTATATCAAAGAAATCCGCGATTGATGCCGGTATAGGCATATCGTTCGCAGATGATTATCAGGCACTGCAAATCCATACGGACTATTTACAGCATATAGCAATGAGTTCTTATAATCTTCCTCTTTACTACGGTATAGGCGCAAAACTAAAATTTGCCAATGATGACCATCCGGAAACAAGATTCGGTATAAGATTACCGGTCGGAATTTCCTGGATGCCCGATAACGTCCCGGTAGATTTGTTTCTGGAAATTGTTCCGCTTCTCGATATTTCACCTTCCGCCAGATTTAAATTAAACGGCTCGATAGGTGCCAGGTTTTATTTTGATTAAACAACAGTAACTGCTCCCCAGTCCTGTCAGTTACACGACGGGGAGAGTCTCCCGGAACTTGCCATTACGAACCTTGCTCCGAACCCGTTTCAGGGTTGTTTCGTAATTTAATGCGTAAATATTAGTAACTACTCAGCGTACATATTATAAAAGTTGCCACAGATTATTAAATTATTATTTTTGTTATTAGTGATTTTCGCCTAAAATATGATGAATTTCCATTCATACCTCAAAAATAGCTCTTCAAATTTGTCAACTTTTTTTTTGTAATGAATATTATTTTTGAATATTTTATTAGCTAAATCTGTGAATCTGTGGATATTTATTTTGATGCTGAGTAGTTACAAAAATTATATAAAAGCAGATATTGAAATATATGACCCAAAGGGTACCCAGAAATAACAAAATCGGGTTTTTGGACAGCCCTTTTTCAAGTTTTCTACTTTCCGAAAATAAATTCTCTGTAACATATCAATATTTTCAGCGTAAAAGATAGCGAGGAGAATTAAATTTATAGGGGGGTAACGAAATGAAAAAATTTACATACATATTTTCGGCAATTCTATTACTATTTTTGCTGACAACATCAAAAAGCTTTTCACAGGATAAATCTATCGGTACGGTAATCAAGGG
>JAPLFI010000124.1 GCA_026390755.1 Ignavibacteriota bacterium | reverse complement strand
ATTTAAACCTGATTCTCGGGTCCACAGCCGCGTATAAAATATCCGAAATAATATTTCCCGCAAGCATAAGGAAACTTGATATTACGAGTATGCCCATGCTGACGGGATAATCCCTGTTCAGTATGGAATCGAAGGCGAGCATACCCAAGCCCGGAATATTAAAAACTTTTTCGATTAAAATACTGCCTGTGAGTATAACACTCAGAAAATGCCCGAATCCCGTTGCCAGAGGAATGAGCGAATTCCTGAACGCGTGTTTTATTATTACGCGCCTGTCACTCAGTCCTTTCGCATAAGCCGTTTTAATGTAATCCTGGCTAAGCACTTCAATCAGCGAATTTTTTGTTAGTATGGTCAGCGTGGCAAAACCCGATATCATGTAAGCCGAGACGGGCAGAATTGTATGATATATTACATCAATTATTTTTCCCGCAAAACTCAGATTATCATAATCAGGAGATACAAAACCCCCTAATGGAAAAATATCAAGAAAAGAACCGCCGCCTAAAAGTACAATTATTAAAGCACCGAAAGCCCAGCCCGGAATTGAATAACCCGCGAAGACGAGAAATGAAGAAATGAAATCGAACTTCGAACCGTTTTTTACGGCTT
This sequence comes from Ignavibacteriota bacterium, assembly GCA_026390755.1. Lineage (GTDB taxonomy): Bacteria > Bacteroidota > Ignavibacteria > Tepidaquicellales > Tepidaquicellaceae > JAPLFI01. Next base: position 2,803 of record JAPLFI010000124.1, on the reverse strand, counting down.
TCATTATTCCGAGCGGTACACAAACTAAATACGTAAGCAGAAATCCGATTATTCCGAAATATATTGAAACAGGAAACCTGTCTGCGATAACCCGAGTCACGGGTTCGGAATAGAATGTGGACTTGCCGAGATTGCCCGTCGCAATTCCCTCCAGCCAAATCCCGTATCTCGTCAGTAACGGCTTGTCGAAGCCGTAAAACTCTTTTATTTCCTTTAAAGCCGACTCGGGTATATTAACCGAAGAATTTGCAGATACGGAACCTGTTTCGCCCGTCCCGCTTTGACTTCCCATGCGGTATTTCATTATCTCCATGTCAACCGGTCCGCCGGGCACAAATTGTAAAATGAGAAAAGATACGAGCGTAATACCCGCCAGAGTCGGAATTATCAGCAGTAATCTCTTAGTAAAATACCACGCCATTAATACGGTTTTTTATTTTTTATCGAGCCAATATTTGTTGTCTGTATCGCTTACAGGAAGTTTAATGTTTTTATCCGTTAATGCCTGTTCATATTCAGCGTATTTCCCGGGGTCATTAAACCAAAGAGTAAATGCAATTGTTTCGTCGGATGTCCTGCCTATCATGCATTCAGGGAATCCGAATTTATTTTGAAACGCTATTCTTATATAGGGAGGATACCATCCCAGTATAATGGGGTAATAATTTACCGCCAATGAATCAATCTGCTTCAGTATTCTGATTCTCTGTTCATTACCGAAAGATATATTGTAAAGATTCAGAAGCGAATCAATTCCTGAGTCCTTCAGCCCTGAATAGTTTACAGTGTTAGCTGAATCAGCAGAAGTAGAACTCATAACGGATTCAGGATTCGGAATCTGCAGTCCCGACCAGTTAATCGTAATGAGATTAAAATTTCGTTCATTCCCGAGTTTGAAAACCGTCATTTGGTCAATTTCTTTCAGGTCAAGTTTAACACCTGCTTTTTTCAGGTCTTCCTGATAGACTGTCAGATACCTGTCCTGCGGCTTAACGAACGGCAGTTCAACTTCAAGAATCTTTCCGTCTTTTACGAGCCATCCCTCACTGTTTCTCTCTTTCCAGCCTGCCTGCGACAGGAGAGCGGCGGCGGAATCGGGGCTGAAACCCGTTACAGGATTCCGCGGGTTTGCATAAACCGAACCCGGAAAAAATGAACTGATATAAAAATAAGAATTATAAAATAGTTTTTCGTTGAACTTCTTCCTGTCGTATAAATAACAAAAGGCTTTCCTTATTTTAATATCATCGAACGGACTTTTGCGCATATTGAATGCCAGACCTGAAATACCGCGCGGTATTTCGTTAAATATTCTTTTCTTCACCACAATTCCGCGACTCACTTCGTCGAAGCTGAATTTCTCTTCCCACCATTGCGCCCTGCCAACGAATATTAAATCCAGTTCACCTTTTTTGAATTTTTCATATTCAAGATTCTCGTCCTTATTAAACTCGAACTTAATTAAATCAAAATTATTCCGTCCCAAACTGAATTTCTCTTTTTCACCCCAGTAATCACTCCGCCGCCTGACAATAATTGATTCATTCTTCTTAATATCTTTAGTGCTGATAAAATAAGGTCCGCTTCCGATGATGTATTCAAACTGATATTTCTCAAGGTAATCTTTGCCGCTAAGGTTACCTATAATGTGAGCAGGAAGAATTCGCATGCTGTTGGCAAAATACAGAAATTGCCTCCAGTTCAGATGTTTGGATTTTACAGAGACAATATATTTGCTTTCCGCAACGGGCTGTTCAAATGCGCCGTAAACTTCATTCACATACGGGGATAATATACCGGCATCAGCCATAAGTTTCCATGTCGCCAGTACATCCTCAGATGTAACAGGTTTACCGTCAGCCCAGCGGGCATCGGGATTTATTCTGAACTTAAAAGTCATTTTATCGGGCGATATCTGCCAGTGCGTTGCAAGTGACGGAATATAATCATTTGTCGCGGGATCAAGATTAAGTAATGGCTCGTAAAGTAAGCTTGCTATTGCCGCATTAAAGGCAGTATTTGATTCTTTTCCTTCAGTCCTTAAAGTAACGGGAAAATCTTTAAAAGAAATATTAAAGCTCCCGCCTTTTACGGCTTTCGGACTTCCGAGGCTTGTATAATCATTATTGGTTTCCCATCCCTCGCCTTTGAATCCATTGCCTCCGAGCCCGGCAGGTACATTCAGGTCGGCACCCGGAGGCGTATCGTACTGCTTTATTGATTCAGGCTTCGTATCGAAAACCTTTTTTAACTTTGTTTTACCGCACCCAGAAAGAAAAAACAACAGCGGTAATGCTAATATTAACAGAATTCCCCTTTTACCCATAAGATTGTATTGGTTTCATTGAAAAATAAATAATATAGCCGAGTAAAAAAAACTAATAATTTTTCTGAAAAATTATCAACACCATCTCATTTTAAATTGATAAATCTGATTGAAACAGATATTTTGTTCTGTCAATGAAAACTACGGTCAAAAGCAAAACACAAACAAGCATCGCCGATGCGACTTTTATCGTATGCGACGTGGAGACAACTGGATTATCACCGCATCAGGGCAGAATTACTGAAATTTCCCTCATAAAGATACGCGACGAGGAAATTGTAGATAAATTCACAACGCTACTTAATCCGCGCCAGCATATCCCCGCTATGATTACACGTCTTACGGGAATCACGAATGAAGACGTTATGAATAAACCGACGTTCGAGGAAACGGCTAAGCGCATCGCCTCTTTCATAAACGACTCCGGGAACAGCCATACCGTTTTCGTCGGACATAACGCTTTATTCGATTATTCGT
>JAPLFI010000144.1 GCA_026390755.1 Ignavibacteriota bacterium | reverse complement strand
TTTCAATGGCAATAAACACAAAATGTACTGTTTAACATTATAGCGGATTATTGAACTTTTCCTTTTCAAATATTCTTTTCAGTTCTGCTCTTCTGTTCTGATTCACGTTTGAATTAATATAATGATATTCATAGTCCGACGGAGAGACAGCCCAGCCGACAACACCTCCGGTTATAGCACCGACTAAAGCTCCTAAAAGAATTCCCGTAAATGCTGATGCAATGGACTTTGACGGCATTATAAACAATTCATTGATAGTAGTCGCTTTTTCCGGTTGTGAAGTCATTCCTGACCCAATCAGTCCGCCTGCTATCAGTCCCAGCGATGCACCCAGTATAGTACTTAACGCAGAATACCTTCCTTTTTTTACGGATACATTAAGAACCTGAGAATAATCGTATTTCAAATTTCTTCCGCCGTCATAAAGCATAATTGTGTCCCTGTAAAGAGTAACAGCTGATATGTCCGAAAACTTAAACGGGTTTTTAGAAGAAATAACGGTATCTGAGGATTTGACAATTTTGTTTTTATTCTGCGTGACAGTAATGTCAAATTCAAATCCGAAATAAGTATTCACCGAATCATTTTGCGCATAAACGGAAGGGCAGAGAAGAATTAATGCCGTAAGCAATGAGAGCGGTAATTTTCCGCTGTACGCTGAATTATATTTTATTGTTTTCATTTTATTATAAGTTTAATTTTTAAATCTGATACAAATAAACAATTTCAAAATTTTCAATTGTCATGCGGAGGTCAGGAAATTGTCATAAAAATGTAAAAACGGAAAAGTTTATACCGATTCATTACAAAGCGTTTTAGCCGGAAAATCCGAATATCATAAATAAATATCTGTTGACTTAATCAGTTGTTTGTTTTATTTTCCCTTCAGCCCCTAATGCAGAGCAGGTTTATAAATACTTGTTTAAGGAATAAACTGATTCTATTTGCCGGTGAAGTGCAGAATATGTATGTATAGAAATACGGGAAAGCGAGTTGTTTGATTTAATCGCTTTATCTGATAATATACGTTTTAAACAAATAATATTACGAAAAAATATTTACCGTACTAAAAGTTTCTAAATATATTATCAGTCTTTGACATATTTTTGACATTATCGGTACAATTTCATGACATAATTAAACGTCTTTCTGTTTAGTTTTAACAAATAAAAAATTTAATGGAGACCTTATGAAACAAATTTTCATTTCTTTTGTAATTCTGCTTTTTTCGGTATCCCTTTCCGAAGACCAATGGGTGCAGACCAGCGGACCGGGTGGTAGTCAGGTAAAATGCTTTGCAAATTTGGGGGCAACTCTTTTTGCAGGAACTGTTGAAGGCGGAGTATTTTCATCAACTAACAACGGCACGAGCTGGACTGCGGTTAACAACGGATTAACGAATCAACGGGTTTATTCGCTTGCAGTTTCGGGAACAAGCCTTTTTGCAGGGACTTATGGTGGTGGTGTGTTTTTATCAACAAATAGCGGTTCAAGCTGGACTGCGGTAAGTAACGGTTTAACAAATACTGATGTCGTTTTACTTGCAGTTTCAGGTCAAAACCTCTTTGCAGGAACCGATAAT
>JAPLFI010000049.1 GCA_026390755.1 Ignavibacteriota bacterium | reverse complement strand
TCCGGACCAAGGAATTTTTTCCATCCTGCAAAAGCGTTTTGTTTTATCCATTGTCCGTCAATATTTTGACTTGTGTTACTGCTTCCTATTTTCTCAAAACTATATTTTATTCGCGGAAGGTTCTTTGATTTTTCGTTTACTGTATAATTAAACTCCGCTGTTCCGGTTGTTCTTACAGAATTAAAAAAATCGCCTCTTATCAGCTGAGCGAAATTACCGGCAATCCGTAAAAGTTTTCCGGGTGAAATAATTAAACTGCCTTCACGGTAATTCTCGGTCGCGGATGCTGAATCGCTGAGGTCAAAATTTCTGTAAAATTCCACAGTGTTAATTCTGTCAAGAGAGTTAAATGTTTTATTGATGATACGTTCTTTATAATTTACTGCAAAATTATCCATGCGTATTCCGATAAAATTAAACGCACTTTTTCTGTATCCGATTTCTCCGTTAAACGCAACTCCGCCGCGATTGTTATCCAAACTTGAAAATTTATTCTTGTCAAAGAAAGAATAAGCAGATTCGAACTTGAAAAATAAATCCTTATTCTTATCAGCGGCATAATCAACTGATACGCTTGCAATCTGATAACCGGAAGGAAGGGGTAGATAAACCACGGGTGAATAACTGCCCTGCCCTATGCCGGCAAAGGAATATTGCAGACTGCTTTGGCTTGTGTAATCGCCGTTTCCCTGCCCTACATACGAAAAAGTTACATTATATAACGCAGAATCGCTTCCGGGAGAGAAGCGGTAAAAAGTATAATTCTGCAGATTAATCAGCGTATCAACCTTAATATAAGCACCGAGCGGGCGGTTCAGTGAATCCCTTCCGACAAATGTCACACCTGACTTAACAGCTTTTTGCTTATCGTCTCCTGCATTGCTGAGAATGACCCGGTCAGAGTCGCTAAGTGTAAAATCAATTGTCTTGTCCTCATTATCCGATTCATTAATGTAAGAAAGTGTGAGCGATAATTTTTTATTAAATAAATCGTATTTATTGTTTGCCGCAATAAGAGTGCGGGAGTATTTTCGGTCAGTGTATTCAAAATCTACAACTATACGCGAAGCATTTGTTATCAATCTTTTATTCATAAAAGTAATCTGTCCGAGACCGTAATCAATTGTATAATCAGCCTGCTCACCACGTGCCATTAAAACACCGTCAATAAATACTTTCTCGGTTCCCGACAGAATAATAATATTAATTTCATTATCCACCCCTGTCAGGCGATAAGGTCCCTGCACACCGTCAGAACCGCTGATGTTATTTGAATTGAATTTCCCGCGTGAAACTGCACCGGTGAGCAGAAAATTCCCGAAACCAAAATCACCGAATCCTTTTGCTCCCTGAATTTTACGGTTAAATTTTACAAATTCTGAATTTACAATATTAACATCAATATCTCCTATGGTTGCTCCGAGATTTTTACTCTTAATCTCGATAAATACTTTATCCAGTTCCTGAAGCTTTTGGGTGTTGCCCTCGGGCTGTATAGGCGTGTTCTCATCGGAGAGCGCCGCTATAATATCAATATCTGTGGATAGTTTACCGTTTAGCTGAAGACGGAAACCTGAATTAAGAGAAATATCCCTGTTAGTGCCAAGCGTAAATCCTCGAAACAGAGAGCCGGATTTTTCAAGATTTGTACCTTCAAAAAGATTCTCTACAATATCCCTGCTTTGAACGGCTATACGGACTGTGTCGCCGGTAAGTGTATCCCGTTCCAGTTTAATGTCAAAATTGGAATACTCTTCCCGAAAATTAAAAGGAAAAAGGTCATACTCCGAATTGAGGTTATATATACGCATCGTATCAAGAGAATATTTCTTAAAAAGACCGTCTTCCAGGTGTATTATTCCGTTCCGGTAATCGAACCGGTAGTCAGACAGCGGGTCTAATGTGATGTTTTCTATCTTCAGTATATCTGATGACTGAATAATAAACTTATCGCCCGTATTTATAAGAGTATCCTGAAAAGTAATTTTATAGATGGATTGTTTACTGTTCGGGTTTTGCTGAGCATAAAGCGCAGAACTATTTACGGGTGAGTATTTCTGAAACGGCAAAGAAAAAACAAATAGTAAAAAAGTTCTGCTAAGCAGTATAAAAATTTCTGAACGAACAGACCTTCTGTTTATTCGCATTCGGAAAAAATTCTGCTCGTCAGCCGCAAAAAGTTCTGCTTGTTTAATAATAGTTTGTCTCGACACGGTCTGGATTATTTCCGTGAATTTCACCGGTTTTTTTCAGCAAAACAGTGACTTCTGTCTTGCTGAACCCGTCTTCTGATAATTCAATTGTCACTGGTATGCCCTCCGAAAGTTCTGCTTTTCTGCCGGGAGAAGCCGCACATTTTGAAAAAGTAAAAATAATTTTTCCGGATAGTGATTTTTTTAATTTACCAAGCTTCCTTGAGTTATAATCATAAACATCCGCAGACGAAAAAGAATTCAGACAATATGCGCTTTCATTTCGGTTATCAATTAATAAAGAGAAATATTTTTTTCGCATAAGAACAAACAGAATACCTGAAAGCAGTATAAGAATAACGGATATTATTCCGATTAATACAAAAAGCCGCCATGCGCCGTATTTCATGCTTATTTCAAGGGGTATTGTGGTTATTATCTTCTTATCTTTTATTATTGGTTTAAATATTTCGGGAACAGACTGAAGTGCAAATATCTCACGGAAACTGTTGATATAATTCTCGTCGAGAAGTATATCAACAGAAGATACTTCCAGTATAAGATTTCCACCAAACGTAAAATCTTCTTTAAATATTGTATTGAAAGAAAATACCGGCGTTATTTCGGGCATATCTATTATAACCGTAAATCCCTTCACTTCCCCCTCGGGTGAAACGTTTGATACGGTCGAAGGAGTAATAGTTTGAGTGCCGATTGATTTCACGGAGTAATCGGAAGAACTGAAATTATTAAGTTTCACATCAAGTCTTGCACTGCGGATTATGTATGGATAGAGATTGGATTTAAGCGTAAGATCGCTGAATGTTTCTTTTATTTTTTCGCCTTCTTCAAAATCAAAACCTCTTAGTTTCTTTCCGTCATAAAACAGTTTACCGGGTGCAACTTTGCTCTGTGAAACTTTCGGAATCAGTACTATCGTGCCTATGTCAAGAGGTTTCAGAGTAATCGCCCTTTGCTTAATCCCGACTCCCCTGAGTATTTTATCATAATCAGCAAGAGATTCCTGAGACAAGAGCGTTTTCGAATAAACAATTCCGTAAACAACATATCCATTCGAAATAAAACCAACTTCCGTGACTTTTTCGTATATAGGGAATAAAAGAATTTTTCTGATATTATCATCTGATCGCAGGCGCTTATAAAATTCCATTGTATTATAATACGAAGAATCACCGGTGCCGCTGTTATCATTAATGTTGTCCGTTACCAGCCAAATAATGCCCGAATTACCGGAATTGGAATTAGCAGAACTTTCGATTGTCTCTATTCCTTTATCCAAAGCTTCTATCAGATCCGTTGTTCCGAATCCTCCGTCATTACCGCGCATAAGTGTAAAATTTGCCGTTACCTGAGACGGTATAAGTGCTTTACCCTGCCCGTTAAAAATTAATTTAGGAGAAACAATACCGCGTTTGGGATCCGTTTTGGTGAATAGAAATACCGCTGCATTGTCATTTTCCAAGACTGCATTTTTCATCAGGGCGGCAGAGAATAACTTAAACGCGCTGTTCTGTTCCCGATAATAACCCGATAAGCTCCCTGAATTATCAAACAGAAAAACGATACTGTTGTTTTTCTGAGCAATGGCGCAAAGCGGCAACAACTGGAAGGAAAGAATAATATATATTATTAGTTTGCTTTTCATTTTATTATAACTTTAAATTCATTTTATCATTCGAGAATGCAAATATTTTCCCGTAACGGGTCAGTGCAAAGATACCTCCGTCCGATAATATGGACGAGACAAAATAGTCGTTTACGTCTATGTTCCCGCCGGCGGGAATTAAAAATGTATCCGCTTCGTAAAACTTTGCGAGATTGTGAAAAGTAATTTTTTCTTTTTTCAAAATAACCAATATACTGCTGTTAAGGCACTCTGTAACGGATTCACAAATATCATCAAAAGAATATATTAACTGACCTCCTGATTTATAAAGGCTCCATCCGCTGCCTGTTCCGATAAATATATTATCATCAAAAGCGACAGCGTACATTACTCCTGATGTTTTTATTCCCGAATAACGGACACCTCCGGGAGATAAATGCGCTTCCGTAAAATATAGTTCATTATCAGGACTGTTAAAATATAAATGATTTCGCAAAGAAAAAAACAAAGTATTAAATCCTGCGTTAAAACCGAGAGGGACCTGACACCGGATAACCCCATTGTCATTTATACTAAAAAGAGTATCACCCAGAATTACGAAATGATTTCCTGCCGCTACAACAACTTTATCGCACAGAATCCCTTTTTTTTGTAAATTTGTCGTAATGCAGTCATTGCTGTCAGTATCAATAAGAACAAACTTTTTCTCTTTATCGGATTCCAAAAAGTTCTTATCCGGATTAAATGTGAGAAAAGAAATTTTCCCGTTACAATAATTCAGACCTGACCAGATATACGATTCCAGGGTTTCGTAAATAACGGAATAATCCCCTTCTGCCGATATTTTAAATATTTTTTTCAATGAATTCTGGTATAAATTGCCGTCCGCTACTACACCGGTTTTTTCGAATGATTCACCCGGAAAAGATATCCTTTTTTTAATACTGCCGTCATTTCTATCAACAAAGTAAATATTTCCGTTCAAAGAGGACAATACGAGGTTCTCTCCATATTCAAGTATAGAATTAAGAAATCCCTCACCCGAAAAAGTTCTGCCAGCCGCGAAAGAATATTTCACTCTGAAACAATTATCTGAGCTCTGCGGGAAGGAAATACCGCAGTCATAAAAACCATTCAAAGATGGATTCCCGCGGTAGTGAGAAAACCGGCGCGGGATAAAAACAGGCTCCGGTTGTGATTGGTTTTCTTCATTCTTCACCTCCGCAATTGTATTAACGGTAATTTTCTCTGTATCAGATTTCAGTTCGTCGTCGCCGTCAAATGAAATCACTATTTTTTCGTTAGTCATTTTTAAGCTCTTAAACCCGAATCTTTATCTTTTTATTTTCCAATAAATATTAATTCATTGTTTTGAATCCTGACGAAACCTGCCGAAGCTTTTGTGAGCCTGTCATTAATCGCAGTCCCTATGCCAAAATTTTTTACTTTTGATACGACGATATATTCGAATTTCTTTTCGTCGTACTCCCTCAGCACTCTGAAGAGATTTACAGCTATATTATGCAATGAACCAAAAGTTTCAAGATTTATTACTCCGGCAGCCGGAATGTAATTGGTCAAAAAATAATCAATGTCATCGGTTAAAAACAATGGTGTTAAAGGAGCATAGTGATTCTTCAGCATGCCGGGAGATAACAAATTTATTTCCCTGTCTTCCACGGGCTTAATTATGCCGGAATCGGTCTCCCTGTAATTATTATATACAATAACTTGTCCTGAATTTATTTCAGGATTAATTTTAATACCGGATACATCCTCAATCTCTTCTTTTGTTATGAATCCGGGTCTTAAAATGTTTATTGTTCCGGAACGAAGAGCTTCCGTAAAACTTATGACTGTTGATTCAATTCCGACGTTGCATTCACCTCCGTCAAGTATAAATTTAATTTTCCCGTTAAGCTCTTTTAAAACGTCCAATGCGTTTGTAGGAGATATTCTTCCGAACATATTTGCCGACGGCGCTGCAACGGGCTTTCCTGATATCCGGATTACTTCACTGAAAAGCGGATGCGCAGGTATCCTAAGAGCAACACTGTCAAGTCCGGCTGTTACGATATCAGGTATAATTTGTTTCTTTTTGACTACGTAAGTAATAGGACCGGGTGAAAATTTTTCTGCAATCTTATATAATTCTTCCGGTATTTCTTCGCCATAAACAGAGATGTCATCTATGCTGTTAATATGCACTATTAACGGATTAAAAGACGGACGATTTTTCACCTCAAATATTTTCAAAACAGCATCAGGGTTCAGGGCATCACCTGCAAGTCCGTAAACTGTTTCTGTCGGAAGAGATATTACATTACCGTCAGTAATCTCTTTTACGGCAGTATTTACATCTTTTATTATTCTGGTAATCAACGGTTCAAGAATCCTTGTAATTTATAACCCTTATCATTTCATATACGGCTATTCCGTATGCAACCGAAACATTCAGTGATTGTTTCATTCCGAGCATAGGAATTTCAATCGCAATATCCGCCAGATCCATTATTTCTTTTGATACGCCGGAAATCTCATTACCAAGTACAAGGCATAACGGAAATTCTTCTTTTTTTATATCCCAAACCATTCTCCCCTGTTCGGTTATCTCGAGTACACATATCCTTACGCCTTTTGATTTCAAATCTTTTACTACATCCAGAGGATTTTTTTGATATTCCCAGGGTACACTAAGAGTGGAACCGAGTGCGACTTTATCAATTTCCTTTCTCGGCGGATAAGGTGTATAACCGGTTAAATACAGCTTAGTAATAAACGCCCCGTCCGACGCACGGAAAATTGCACCGACATTAAAAATACTTCTTATATTGTCACAAACGGCATAAACAGGGTTGCGCGGATAATTATTAATAACATCCATACTTTTTCTGCGAACTTTAATTTCACTGTTTGTCAGTTTCCGCAACTTTGCCATTCAATAATTTATAAACGTAAATTTAACATATACAAATATAAGTATCAGTGTAAAACTGATAAATAAAACTAAATAAACACGTTTTTTTATACTTTTTCAATACTTAATATTAATTAATTTGTTTGTATGGATATAAAAATTCAGATATCAGATTTCTTCAAAAGAGGCGGTATTCTTGACAGAAATTC
>JAPLFI010000035.1 GCA_026390755.1 Ignavibacteriota bacterium | reverse complement strand
GGATTAATCCTGCTGAGTTTTTTCTCTCTCTTCCTGTTTCGCTTTTATTTCATCCAGCGCTGACTGCGGCATTAATTTCTCAATAAAAGAATAAAGATTTTCCAACCCTTCCTTAAATTCCTGTTCCGGAAACGAAGGTGACTCGTACATCTTCGGCGGCTGGTCAAGATTCGGGTCAGGGTTTACATACATGACCTTTATATTACTGATTGAACCGCCTATCGGATGCATGTTCTCGGGAAGGCTCTTAATCGTGCCGTCAAATATTTTGCTTTCTTTGAGGAGTACGTTAAGCTTCTGAACATCTTCCTCCGATAATTTAAAAGAATGATTAAGTGTTTTCACACTTTTATCATATCCGAACTGGTAATCTGATATCGCCGAGCCGTCAGCGTTAATGCTGATATTGTAATTAAAATGATACTTCGGAGGCAGAGGACCGGAGTCGTGAGAATAAATCAGAGAAGACCATTCGTTACCCGCATCCTGAGAGCGTGAGCACGATACGAGGGCAAGCGACATTAATACTGCAATAACTAATGTTTTCATATTCTGTGTTTTATTGTAATATAATACATCTGAAGAATTCCTTCAAAGGCAAAAAAAAACTCCCTTAGTGTTTATACCGGGAGTTTTTATAATATGTTCCGAAAAAATTCTGTTCAACAGAACTTTTTGCTGGCTATTCGCCTAAATCGAATACACGGTCAAGACGGGCAATTTTAATAAGCTCAATAACTTTCGGACTTAATCCCTGAAGAATTAATTTTTTGCCCTTTTCCCTTTCCATACGCTCGGCGAGCAGGAGACACGAAAGTCCCGTACTGTCACAGCGCGTCACGTTTGTCATATCAATCACAAGCTGATTAGAAATTTCCTTCTGCAGGAATATCAGTTCGGTCTTGACTGCAGGAGCGATTTCGGCTCCGAGTATTCTCTCTTTAACCTTAAATACCGTTTTATCTTTTTGTTTGTCTATTTCGTATTTCATATTTATAATTCAAATTATGTTCTTGGATTACGCGGCGGTCCTGAACGGCGGTCGCGGTCATCGCCTCTGCCTCTGTCTCTATCCCTGCCTCCGCCTGAACGTCCGTGAGAATCGCTCCTTCGCGGCGCACTGCTTGTTTCAGACTGAAGTTCGGGATGAGTTACGGCTTTACGGCTCAGACGAAGCTTGCCGGTTTCATCCATTCCGATAAGCTTCACCTGAATCTTATCTCCTACGTTTATCGCATCAGTCACTTTATCAAGGCGTTTTATATCTATTTCGGAAATATGCAGAAGCCCTTCTTTGCCGGGTATTATTTCGACAAATGCTCCGAAATCGCGCGTGCTCTTCACAACGCCGTCGTATATCTTTCCGATTTCAGGGACTTCCGTAATGGCTTCAATCATCTTCCTCGCAATTTCGGCGCCGTCTTTTGATATTGCCGCAATTGTCACCTTACCTTCGTCGTTGATATCAATTTCGGTCTTACTTTCGGCAATAATATGCCTGATAGTTTTTCCGCCTGGTCCGATAACAGCGCCGATCATCTCAATCGGTACCATCAGCATATAAAGATGAGGCGCATATTGCGAAATACTTTCACGCGCTTCCGATATTGTCTGATTCATAATCCCAAGAATATGAAGGCGTCCTTCGCGCGCCTGATGGAGAGCGGTTTTCATAATATCGAATGATATACCGCGTATCTTAATATCCATTTGTATAGCCGTAATTCCGTCTGCCGTTCCCGCAACTTTAAAATCCATATCTCCGAAATGGTCTTCACTTCCGAGTATATCGCTGAGTACTGCGATCTTATCTTCTTCTTTGATAAGTCCCATCGCTATTCCAGCAACGGGTTTTTTCAGTTTAACTCCGCCGTCCATTAATGAAAGCGAGCCGGCGCAAACCGTAGCCATTGAAGAAGAACCGTTTGACTCGAGTATATCAGAGACAATCCTGATTGTATAAGGGCATTCTTCAATTGAAGGAAGAAGGCTTCTCAGCGAGCGCTCGGCGAGATTACCGTGTCCGATTTCACGTCTTCCCGGACCGGGTCTTCCGCCAACTTCACCCGTACTGAATGCAGGGAAATTGTAATGCAGTATAAAACGTTTGTTCTCTTCTTCTTTCAGTAATCCTTCTATAATCTGCTCGTCGCGTTTTGTGCCGAGTGTCATAGTAGTTAAACTCTGTGTTTCGCCGCGTGTAAAGAGAGCCGAGCCGTGCGTGCGGGGTAGGACAGTTACGTCGCATTCGATATTGCGAATATCGGTAACTTTCCTGCCGTCAAGCCGGATTCCTTCCTGGATAATCATACGGCGCATGTCTTCCGATTGTATATCGTGCATCAATGTTCCAAGCTTCTTTTCGGACTCAGGGTATTTTTCGGCGAGCGATGTCAGCACTTTTTCTTTAAGTTCTTTTGAACTGTTATGCCTGTCTTCTTTCGAAAGTATTGTCCTGTCGAGTTTCTTAATTTCCGATTCATAAATTTCCCGTACGTCTTTCATCATTTCACTCAGGTCTTCAATCGGAGTAAGCGCGCGCTTTTGCTTGCGTACTTCTTTAACAAATTCAATCTGAAATCTGCAAAGGTCGGCGATATGTTTATGAGCGAATTCAACTGCCTGCAGAAGGACCTCTTCGGAAATTTCAAGAGCTTCGCCTTCAACCATGGCTATTGAATCAATGGTACCGGCGACGACTATTTCAAAATCTCCGGCAGCGAACTGTTCGAAAGTCGGGTTGAGAATCAATTCGCCGTTTACGCGCGTAACGCTCACTTCCGAAATCGGGTCGTCGAAAGGTATATCGGATAAAAGAAGCGCCGCCGAAGCGCCCAGACAGCCGAGGACACCGCAGTCGAAAACGCCGTCCGATGAATATACCGAACATTGAATCTGTGTTTCACAGAAATAGCCTTCGGGAAACATAGGCCTGATGGGTCTGTCAATCAGACGGGATGATAAAATTTCACGTTCTGATGGTCTGCCTTCCCTCTTGAAAAAGCCGCCGGGAATTTTTCCTCCTGACGCTGACTTCTCGCGGTAATCTACCGAAAGGGGAAAGAAGTCCTGACCTTCGTTCGGTTCGTCTTTTGCAACGACGGTGCAAAGCACCACGTTTTCGTTGTATGAAACAAGCACGGCACCGTTTGCCTGTTTGGCAAGCCGTCCTGTTTCGAGCGTAAGTTTCCTTCCGCCGATTTCAATTGTTTGTTTGTGAAGCATTTGTTGTTTTTTTCCTCGCTTGCGCTTTAGTTTACTTTCTGAGTTCTAATTCTTTTACAATCTTTCTGTAACGTGTGACATCCTTGTTCTCAAGGTATCTGAGAAGTTTTCTTCTCTTACCGACCATCTTCAGGAGTCCCGTGCGTGAATGAGTATCTTTTTTGAATTTACTGAAATGGTTTGCCGAAAGTTCATTAATCCTTTTTGTAAGGATGGCGATTTGTACTTCCGGTTTTCCTGAATCTTTTTCGGTAGTTCCGAATTTTGTCACGATTTCGATTTTTTCTTCTTTTGTTAATCCCATTGTAACTTTTTTTTATTAAATATTTGTTTTGTTTAGAAAATTAATGCAATAATCTTTGTCCTTATTAAGCTGAAGAACTAGCTCCTCCAAAGAGGCAAATTTCCTTTCTTCCCTTATGTAATGTAAAAATCCGATTTTCACTTGCTCGCCGTAAATGTTTTTATTAAAATCAAAAACATTTACTTCCATACAGACTTCATTGTTCTCGGAAACCGTCGGACGCCTGCCGATATTCATCATACCAGAAAAAGTTCTGCTGTATTTTTCTCCGTTAACACTGAAAGTAACGGCATAAACTCCGTTTTTCGGAATCAGCTTAAACGAGTCAGACGCAGTGACATTAGCCGTAGGAAATCCGATAGTACTTCCCCGTCTGTCGCCCGTATCAACCTTACCCGTAAACGAATAATCAGCTCCGAGCAGTTCAGCCGCTTTTCCTGCATCACCGGAAAGCAATAATCCGCGTATGGTTGTGCTGTTAACGCGGTCTTTGCCGAGTTTAAGTTCATCAACTTTATGCAGTTTAAATCCGAGTTCATTTGAAAGAACGCTCAGTGTTTCATAATTCCCTTCACGGTTTTTTCCGAAAGAATGGTCGAAGCCGAGAACTAATTCAGTAAGTCCCGTACCTTCAAGCAGGTATTTCTTCAGAAACTCTTCCGCCGAAGTAGCGGCAAACTCCGTTGAAAACTCGAGTATATAAACTGCATCTACTCCGAGAGCCTCAAAGGTTTCAAGTTTTTCTTCCGTTGTCGAAAGAATCTTAATATCCTTATGTTTATCCCTGAGAATCAACCGCGGATGCGGGTCAAAAGTAACTATAACGCTCCTGTAATTCCCGCTTTCTTTCAGACTGTTAATTTGCCTGATAATCTCACGGTGACCAATGTGAACTCCGTCAAAAGTACCAACCGTAACAACACTGTTCTTATCGTATCCGGATTTATCTAAATTCCTGTATATATCCATTTAATCCCTGTCCGCATATACACATAATCGGTTTCTGATTATTATACTGCAGAAGTAATGTACTTTTTTCGGATTCTGTATTAGTTTAATGACTTTAAGACTTCCTTTATTTTATCAAAATCAGGTAATGTCCCTGCGTCCTCAAGGATTTCAGCATATTTTATTATTCCCTCTTTATCAACGACGAAAGCCGAACGCTTCGATACACCGTTCATACCGAGGACAAATCCGCCGTCGGCATAAAGAGTTCCGTACCGGGAGCATACTTCCCTGTTAAAATCACTCAGAACTGCTATTGTAATGCCGTTTTGCTTAGCCCACGCTTCCTGAGAAAAAATTGAGTCAACGCTGATTCCGATTACTTCGGCATTCAGATTTCCGTATTGTTCAAATCCTTCGGAAACTGTGCACATCTCCGTTGTACAAACACCTGTAAATGACAGGGGATAAAATAGAATAACTACGTTTTTGCCCTTATAGTCGGCTAATGATACGTCTTTGATTTCTCCGGTTTGATTCTTTGATTTCAATGTGAATACCGGAGCTGTGTCGCCTGTTTTTAATTCCATAATACTTATGCCCTTATTGTTTAAGTTATATTTTTATTTAACAACAAATATAAATAATTTTTATGCGATTATCAATCCGATATACCTTAAACCAAGTGCAAATTTAACGAAAACCCGCTGTTTTCATCAAATAAGCTGTCTTGTATCGTCAAATTATTCGCGTCAGGAACACACTTTTCCATTTACAGTAATAAAAAATATAAATATCTTGTGTGATTAACATTTATAAAAAAACTTTTAACAAACTAAAGGAGATAAAAATAGTGAAAAAGACACTTACAATTCTTACTTTCTTACTAACAGTAAGTCTGGGTTATTCTCAGAATCAATGGTCATTCGTCAGTTATTTACCGACGCCTAATCCGCCGATTAATTCAATTGCCGTCGTACAGCCCAATATAATCTGGGTATGCTGTGATGCAGGCGGAGGAGCGGCGCGGGTTTACCGCTCGGTAAACGGCGGAACTAACTGGACTCTCAGAGCCGGCGGACTTCCGGCAGTAGCTCTTTACGGCATGGATGCTCTGGATTCGCTTAATGCATTTGTCGGCACAGTAGCCGGCAGTATATACAAAACTACAAACGGAGGAGCTAACTGGAATTTAGTTCTGACAGTAGCGGGAAGTTTCACAAACGGAATTCACATGTTTAATGCGAACTACGGGATTTACCAGGGCGACCCGTCAGCAACCGGTCAGCCTTATCAGTTCAGAGTAACAACCAACGGCGGAAATAACTGGAATCTCGTTCCGGGCGCGCCGATTGCGAGTTCGGAATTCGGAGTTATCAATGCATGGGACTGGACAGATTCCAGTCATGTATGGATTGGTTCGGCAAACACAATTGCAAGTTCTACAAGCGCGAAAGTTTATAAAACTACAGCAGGGTTCTACGGAACCTGGTCGAACGCTGTTGTGTCCGGAGTCGGCGGAGCCAGCGGCTGTTATTATCAGGCAATAGCCTTTGTAAATAACACAAACGGTATGGTCGGTTCAAGCGGCGGCGATATAAAGAAAACAACTGACGGCGGTGTAACATACACGGCTGTAACCGTTCCTTCAGGACTTGGTTCATTTGCCGTTATCAATATGAGCAGTGTAAAAGACCCTAACGGTGTAATCAGAGTATCAACACAGGGCGATACGGCGAGAGTTTTCAGAACAACTAATCTCGGTACTACATGGATTCGCGAACCGCTCCCGACTGAAGCGGCTACAGGCGGACAAGTCCAGCATATCATTTTCGTTAACGCTAACTTAGGTTACGGCGGAATAGGTTCAACAGGCGGTATCGGCGGATTCGTCAAATACGGACCAACATCCGGTATTACAGGTAACAACGGATTAGTACCTGCAGAATTCAAACTTGAACAAAACTATCCGAATCCGTTTAACCCTTCAACAACTATTAATTTCTCCGTTCCGAAATCGGGAATAGTAACAATGAAAGTTTACAACTCACTCGGAAGAGAAGTTGAAACACTCGTAAACGAAAACATGGCGGCAGGCACTTATCAGGTGACCTTTGACGCAAGTAAGCTTACAAGCGGACTTTATTTCTACAGAATATTCGCAAACGGCTTTGCAGATACAAAAAAAATGATGCTCGTTAAATAAAATATTTTCGAATTTCAATCAAACCCCGGCGGAGAAAATTTGCCGGGGTTGTTTTTTAAACAATAAATCAAAATGAATAAATTAAGATTTCTGCTCGCGCTGACACTGCTGATGTCTCTTTCATTTTTCAGCTTTAAGGATGTTTACGTCCCGAAATACAAATTGGTGAATGACAGAGTTATCAAACGAAATGACGGCGCCCTTTACCAGAAAGGTATGATAAACATAAAGTTTAAAAATACTGTTTCCGGTTTCAGTCAAGCGAGTTTCGGTTTACCGAAACTCGATAACAGTTTATCGGCATACAACATCAGAAAATTGGAGCAAAGGCATCCGCTCAGAGCGGACATCGCCAAGAGACTGCCGACAGACGAAAACCTGTCGCGTATATTTGCAGTTTATTACGAGGAAACAATTGACCCGTCCGAATTATCACAGAAAATAATGGACGCCAATAAAGATATACTTGACTGGGCAGAGCCGGACTATGTAATGGAAGCAGACTTCGTTCCTAACGACCCCTCTGCCGGTTCACAGTATCATCTCGGCAAAATTTCGGCTTACACAGCATGGGATTTAAGCCAGGGTGATACAAACGTTGTTATCGGAATCGTGGATTCGGGCAGTGACCTTGACCATCCCGACCTCGCGGCGAACATAAAGTATAACTATCTTGAAAATCCGACAAACGGAATTGACGACGACTTTAACGGTTACATTGACGACTGGCGCGGATGGGATTTCGCGGGACCGGATTATCACGCGCTGTCAGAAGACAACAATCCTAATATAGTATCGTCGTACTGTGAGCACGGCTCGCACGTATCAGGCGATGCCTCTGAAGTAACAAACAACAGTACGGGCGGCGCAGGAATCGGATTCAAGTGTAAACTGCTTATCTCGAAGCACGGCGCTGATAATGACAATACGGGGGGCGGATATTCTTATGTCTATAACACAAACGCGGGTCTCACTTACTGTTATCAAAACGGAGCAAAAGTAATCAACTGCAGTTTCGGCAGTACAACTTCCAGTTCATATACACAGCTGGTAATAAACAATGCGTGGGCGGCTGGCGTTGTAGTTTGCGCCTCGGCGGGAAATGACGGTGCGAACGTGCCGAGATATCCCGCTTCTTATGCAAACGTAGTTTCAGTTGCTTCGACAACTTCAAGCGATACAAAATCATGGTTCTCTAATTTCCACTCGACGGTTGATGTCTGCGCTCCCGGTTCAGGCATTTACTCGACGCTGTACAATAATTCTTATGCAGTATTCGACGGCACGTCAATGTCATCGCCGATATGCGCGGGTACGGTAGCGCTGATTTGGTCAAAATTTCCGTCATTCACTCCCGAACAGGTAGTCGCGAAACTCAAAACAAGCTGTGACAGTATTTACAAT
>JAPLFI010000137.1 GCA_026390755.1 Ignavibacteriota bacterium | reverse complement strand
TTTAACTGCAATCTGGTAATTGCAGAATCCCATATTGAATAATGAACTTTCGTAATAACTATTGTCTTTAGGAAGATAATTAATCTTAACTACTTCCGAAAAAATCCCCAGAGCTTTATCGTAATTCTCTGTCTGTCTTGCAGTTATCCCGGACTTATAAAGCAATTTCGCTATCATAACGGCGTCATCCTTGCTTTTTTATTTATCCAGAATACCCGAATAAATTTTCAATGCCGCGTCCGTTTGTCCCATGTATGTATAAGAATCAGCCATGAGCTGGTAGGCAGCGATACTGTCCGGTATTATATTTGTTGCCGCAGTGAAATAATTAATCGCTGTATTGAATGATTTGTTCGCTGAGATGGAATCTTTACGCCCGAGAGCTTTTGTGCCCGCGTTGAAATCCATTATACCGGCGTTAAACTTGTCAATCCAGCAGTTTTTAATGAGATTTCCGTAATCACCCGAAAGTTTCTTCGCGTTCTCGAAAGAGACTCCCGCTTCTTTATATTTCCCAAGTTCCGTTTGAGAGTATCCCAGCATATACCATGCTTCGGCATCTCCTTTATCAAGCGCTACGCCTTTGGATAGTTCTTTTTCCGCTTTTTCCCAGTCTTTTTGCTGGTATGCAAGTTTTCCCGTTGTCGTCTCCGCCGGTGAACATGCGTTAAAATAAATTGATATCGCTCCAAGTAGTACTGCTAAAACTAAAAATGATTTTAAGAGTTTCATATATGTAATCGCTCCAAATGAATTTATTTAGAAAAATTTTCGTATGTAAATATAAACAAAATAAGCAACTTATTCAATTTAAGATTTTGGGTATAAAATCCCTGCTTAAAACTGTACTACGATTATATAATTTTTTTTTTCACTTAAGTTAGTTAGATTTACAGAATATGTTTAAAAAATTAGGAATATTAATACTTGCTTTAATTCTGCTGTTCTTTTTATTTAATTTTTTATTAATGCCATGGTATGTAAAGCACGCAAATCTCGTCAAGGTTCCCGATGTTACAGGACTGAATTTTCTGGAGGCTAAAAATGCGCTGGAAAATGCAGGACTGGAAGCGAAGCAGGGTGATATTAAGTATGATGAATCGAAACCTGTCGGACAGGTTCTCGAACAGAACCCCTATAAAGGCGAAACTGTTAAAAATGGACGTCGAGTGTATCTTACGGTCTGCGGCGGTGAACAGCTTGTCGAGGTCCCAAGGCTCATCGGCAAATCTCTCAGAGACGCAAAATTCTCTCTCGAACAGCGTAATCTTCAGCTCGGAGAGACTGTTAAAAAATTCACAAATGAATATCCCGAGGATGTTGTCGTATCTCAAATCACACAGCCGGGCAGTAAAATAAAAAAGCAAAGCAGGGTTGACTTAATTATCAGCAACGGTCCGCAAATCGGCGATATTTCAATTCCTGATTTTGTCGGTAAGAAAATGGCAGACGCTAAAAAATTAATTGAAGAGAAGAAACTCAAAGTCGGTAAAATCACTTATCAGTCGAGCGATTTACCAGCCGGACAGGTAGTTGACCAGTATCCG
>JAPLFI010000613.1 GCA_026390755.1 Ignavibacteriota bacterium | reverse complement strand
TCGTTGTCAGCAGATAGCATGTAATCAGCGTATAAATAATAAACGCTGTTAAAGGTTTATGCCTAAGATTATTAAAGATTCTGAAAAACATTTATCCTCCTGTTTAATTTTTTCTACCGCTCTTTGTTCTTATTCTATAACTTGTCCTGAACCCTGTCCTGAATTTATTTCAGGATAACACTTAACACTTAACACTTAACACTTAACATTGCCCTCTCTCGTAACTTCTTTGTTATAATACAACCAAAATTATTAAAAATATACTATAAAGAATACCCTCCGTCAATAACAATACTCTGTCCGATTATCCATTCCGCTTGCGGACTAACAAGAAACTTTACGGCATTAGCTATGTCTTCCGGAGTTCCTATGCGTCCAATGGGTGTTTTCTCTACTGCGGTACTGATTAATTTTTCGCTATCCGGAAAATTTGATAAAGATTCCGTTTGTACAAGTCCCGCCGTAATACCGTTAACCCGTATTCCGCGCGGAGCAAGTTCCACTCCGAGGTCGCGCACGAGCGTTTCAAGCGCTGATTTGGTTTCCGAAAGTGAGCCGTAATTCGGCATGAACCGCCGGCTGCCGAGGCTTGAGATTGCCGCAATACTTCCTTTTTCCATAACCGGCAGGCATTTCTGCGTACAGTAAAGAAAACTCCTTGCGTTTACGTTCATAATTAAATCCCATTGTTTCGGTGTTATTTTGCTAACCGGTTTAAACGAGTTAATTGCGGCGCAATGAATAAATACGTCTATATTATTAGTATGCTTTGCGATTTCACTGAACATGATGTCAATTTCATCGGGATAAGCGAGGTTGTATTTAAGTAAAATAGCTTCGCAACCTGCTTCCTCCGCCATAGACTTGGTCTTTTCGGCTTCCTGTGTGTTCTGAACATAGTTGATAAATATTTTACTCGCAGAGTTATACGCCAGCATTATCGCTATAGCCCTTCCTATGCCGCGGCTTCCTCCTGTTATGAGCGCTGTTTTTTCTTTTATTGGAGTCATTCAGCACTTAATTTATATTCCATAAATTTCATTATTGAGTCAACTGTCATTTTCTCGGGAATGTTTTCACCCGGAAATGCAATTGCTATGCTTTCGCGTATTTCCCCGTCGCTGATGCTGACTCCGAATGCGCGTTCAAGTTCATACCGTATATCGAGCATATCAATAGACTCGGCATCGAGGTCAATGAACAGGCGTGATTCTGGTAAAATCTTTTCTTTGGGTATTCTGAGCGTACTGACGATTATATTAATAACTTCTCCTTTAATTTTGTCGGGTGAAAATTTCTCAGTCATATTAAATTCTTTTAATAATTAAACAGGCATTCTGCCCGCCGAATCCGAATGAATTCGAAAGTATTGTGTTAATCTTTGCCTTGCGCGCAGAATTGGGAACATAATCCAGGTCGCAATCAGGGTCCGGGACTTTATAATTAATCGTCGGAGGAATAATATTATTCTTCATTGCCAGTAAACACGCGCCGAGTTCTATCGCGCCTGCAGCGGCAACGAGATGCCCAATCATTGACTTTGTCGAACTGACGGGAATCTTATATGCTCTCGCTCCCATTGCGTTTTTAATAGCAAGTGTTTCCGTTTTATCGTTCATCTGCGTGCTTGTTCCGTGTGCATTGATGTAATCAATATCGTCTGCGTTCACGTGCGCGTCTTCCATCGCGCGTTTTATTGCCGCAGTTGACCCTCCGGCGTCGGGAGGTTCATCCGTCAGACGAAATGAATCATTCGTGCTCGCATATCCAGCTATTTCAGCCAGCGGAACGCCTCCGCGTTTCAGGCAATGTCCGTATTCCTCGACCACAAACATAGCCGCTCCTGCGCCTATCATAAATCCGTCGCGTGTTCTGTCAAACGGTCTGCTGGAAGTAAGATATTCATCGTTATTCTTTGAAATCACTCCCAGTGTACTGAACGCCGATAGTCCGAACGGAGTGGTCATGGAGTCGCTTCCGCCGCATATAACAGCGTCAAGAAGTCCGAATTTAATTTTTCTGTATGCTTCGCCTATTGCCTGCGCAGAAGACGTGCAGGCAGTCGTCACCGTAAGGCATTCACCTCCGGCATTGAATTTAATTGCTATCAGCGCTGTAGGGATGTTGGGTAATGCTTTGAGCGGAGTCAGCGGATGTATGCGCCGTGAAATTTCGTACCAGATACCTGCATCCGGATTAGATGATTCGTTTTTTAAATCAAGCAGGAGTTTAAGAAAATTATCCGTGTAATCAATATCCCACAGCCCGAGTCCTCCGGCGCCGATCGATGTGCCGAAACGCAATGGATTCAGGTTGGTGTAATCATACCCCGATTCTTTCACCGCCTCATCCGCCGCAATCATCGCCATTTTTGATGGGCGTGACATTGTTTTAAGTGATTTCTGATTTTCAATCATTGAGTTGAGTTTGGCATCGGTAAGGGGAACGTCTGCGCAGAAGCGCGTCGGATAAGAGGAAGCGTCAAAAACTTGTCCTGAACCCTGTCCTGGGGTACCCTCCGGGTCATTTATTTTCAGGATTATTTCGGGATTCGTAATCAGACGCGCGGCTGAATTTCCCGCGAATATATTATCCCTGAAGATATCTTTTCCCGCGCCGAACGGGGATACACATCCAAAGCCTGTTATAACTGCTCTCTTCATATTTTACTTTATGATTTCGGCATCTTTCAGCCAGTAATCGTAGAAAGCGTCAATAAGGTGTCTTGTTTTAACCGGATAAAATTTGTCAATATCTCCCAGCCCGAAAATCATTTCCCCGTCCATCACACGCTTGCCGTCTGATGTAATTTCAGCTTCTATCAAAGCCGAATCCGATTTAAGCGATTTAATCTTTACATTAACCAGTAGCATTTCGCCGGGGTGGACAATCCTGCGGAACTTGATTTTTTCGACCATTAGCAGGAATGCCTTTTTTGTAAAACCGTTGGAAACTTCAAGCAGTGCAGTTGCCGCCTGAGCGGCGGATTCAATCTGAAGTGCGCCGGGCATAACGGGATATCCGGCGAAGTGTTCGAAGAAGTAATCCTCGGCAACGGTCACGCATTTTATTGCAGTCAGTTCTTTGTGGTAAACAATTTTTGTTATTTTATCAATAAGTAAGTATCGCATTCAAAAGTCAGTTTTATATTAAAATCATTTGTAATTATAAAAAATTATAAAAGTTCTTCTCTGTGTAACTTCTTTTTATTACACATTTCTATTCAATATTAGAATACAGCCAAACTAAATTAAATAATCGTTAATTTCTACGTAAATTTATTCGTCCTTTTGCTCTGTGCGGCTCATTCTTACGGCAATTTCAGCCGAAACGAGACGGGCTATCAATATCGCCGGAAAAAGCTGACCGATTAACGCTTCAATTATTGTGACTGTACGCGCTATGTTTGATACGGGTGTGATATCTCCGAATCCTGTTGTTGTAAGAACAACATAACTGTAATAGAGCAATTTGGTTTCATCTGTTTCGTTGTTGAAATTTGATGAAATCGAAATGGAACCGGGAGAAAAAAATACTATGATTTCAAATATATAGGCAAATATAATACCTATGAGCAGGTATAATACAACGGAACCCATAATTTTATGTATCGTGATTTTGTCTGACCTGAATATATGGATGCTTATAATATATGTGAGCAAAATAAAATACAAAATACCGAAAATATCGCTTACCAAAATAGCATTAGAGTGAATTAAAGCCGCAATCCATTTTGTGAAAAATGAAAGACCTGCGAATATAAAAACAAATACTTTGAATTTCTTATCGTCCGAGACAGACGCCGCACCGGAGAGTATCAAAAGCAGAAAAAATAATAATCTGATAATCTTTCCCAGTGTGTTGTCCTCTAATATCGGAGCCAGAATAAAAAGGTAAATAACGATTGATAACAGAAGCAGGGTCATGCTGTTTTCTTTTTTCCATGACTCGGTTAGTTTTTTTAATAAACTCATAATTAATTACAATTTGTTCTCACTATTTGATTAATAAAAGTTTTATGGTATTTGTGTAACCCGCCGACCTGAAACGGCAAAAATATATACCGGATGAAAACCCGGACAAGTCAAAAATTATCTTATATTGCCCGGCTTTATACATTGAATTGGCAATATCCGTGAGCTTTTTCCCGGATACGTCAAACAAAGAGAACTCTGCCTGCGTATTTTCGGGTATATCAAACTTAATTGTTGCAGTA
>JAPLFI010000391.1 GCA_026390755.1 Ignavibacteriota bacterium | reverse complement strand
TTTACAATTACGAATCCTATAGTCACTGGAAACTTTACAGTTTCGTCGGAAATCCCGACGGAATTCAAGTTATATGAAAACTATCCGAATCCGTTCAATCCGTCAACTTCGATACAGTATGACATTCCTGCGAATTCATTCGTGAAGCTGATAGTGTACGACATAACGGGAAAAGAAGTAACAACACTGATAAACGAAACCATGCCGGCTGGAAAATATGAAGCCGTATGGAACGGAAAAGAATTTGCAAGCGGAGTTTACTTCGCGAGATTAGAAGCGGGTTCTTATAAACACATCATCAAAATGTTAATGGTAAAATAGCGGAAGCTATTTTACCGGGAATCCCGTATAGCGCTGCGTATCGGGACTCATGGTGAAATGACGATAGTCACTTAACCGAAGTCCCGCATAACGAAGTGTATCTGCCTGTTGCAGACATGTCGGGATTCACGGTGAAATAGATATAGTGTTAACATAATTTTAGAGGCTGTCCGGTATGGACAGCCTCTTTTGTTATTATATTTAAAAAAAGAATTTGATTTTTGAAAGTATTATATATATATTGCTGAAGAATTGAGGGCAAAAAAAACCACAACAAAATATAATTAAAACGTATGTATAATTTTACTTTTTTGGGCTTCATAAAATCGGTTTTAGTTTCAATTTCCAATCTAATAATAGTAAATTATTTTTTAACCCTTTAAAAAATTTATATGAAAAAACTTACTGTTCTACTCATCGGATTTGCTGCCATAGTCACTATGCTGACTTACGGCTTCGATTTTCCGTTTACTGAAAATTCCACGGGATTTAATACTGTTAAGGTCCCTTCGAATTTTCAGTCACAGGATGCTGTTAACATACAGTTATCCGAAGGATTGAACTCTTTGCGCACAGCGTCGCCCGGGGATTCAGTGAAAACTTATGTGTGGTCACAATCAACAAGCACATACACGTCAATCAGTTCAACGGGTACTTTCGTCATTTCCGGATCTGATGACAATAGTTTTGCAGGTCTTCCTATCGGTTTTAACTTTATCTGGGCAGGACCGCAGATTTACAATACATTCGGTTTAAATTCCAACGGATGGATTAGTATGGGAAGCGTACTTCCGGTGAACTCTTATGTTCCGCTTAGTACGGGAACGACAAATAATGTTATTTCAGCGTTTACGAGGGATTTGCAGGGATTAGCCGCCGGTAATGGTATTTATTATCAGACTACGGGTACCGCTCCCAACAGAGTTTTAACTGTCGAGTGGAAGAATTGGGGTGCATATCTCTCGACCGGAGATCTCTATAATTTTCAGATAAAATTATACGAAACCTCGAATAATATACAAATTGTATATGGACCTTACACTGCGGTTTTGGCAACTGCAATTCAGGCAGGTTTAAGAGGAATTAGCGGCGATTTTAATAACAGGGCAACGGTAACTCCTGCTAACTGGTCCACAACTATCGCGGGTTTGACAAGCGCCGATGTTGATTCTGTCAGCGCTGCAATAATTCCGCCGAACGGATTAACGTGGACGTGGACTGCTCCCGCTTATACCCCGATGGTTTTCAGTTCAAGCACAACTACCGGTAGTACAGCACCTGTTTCTCTCGGTTCGGTCAATAATTCGGTAATCGGTATGCAGGTTGTCACTACGGGTTATTCTTCAATGTTCGAGATATCACAACTTAATTTAACGACTACAGGCTCTACAAATCCTGTAACAGATATACGGAACGCGAAAGTATATTATACCGGCACAAGCCCGGTTTTCTCTACCGCACTTCAGTACGGAACTGTAGTTACAAACCCGAACGGAGTGTTTTCCGTTTCGGGATCTCTGCAGTTATTCAGCGGGATTAATTATTTCTGGTTAACATACGATGTCCCTGTTACCGGTACTATGAATAATTTCATTGACGCCACCTGTGAATCTATAGTCGGAAGCGGCACGATGGGAACGGTAATACCGGTTCCAACGGCTCCCCCGGGCGCACGTCAGATACTTAATCCGATGTCCGGGAATTATAATGTCGGACTTGGCCAGACTTTCCCGAATTTTGCAACACTTACGGATGCTGTTACAAATTTAAACAACCGCGGTGTTAGCGGTCCTGTTACATTATCAGTTAAACCCGGAGTCTATGGAACGGCTGCCGGACTGGAAGGTGACAGTACATTCAGTATCAACACTATAACAGGCGCGAGTGCCGTGAATACAATTACATTCAAAAGGAAATCGGATGAAGCAGGAATGGTCTGGGTTGAAAGAGTAGGAACCGCCGGAACCACTGATTTTATATTTCAATTAAACGGCGCAAGTTACATAACATTCGATTCAATCAATGTAAGACAAAAGGATACTACACTATATAACGGCGTTGACTTTGGATATTATATTATTCCTTCTTCGCCGACTGTGGGCTCGCAGTATAATACTATCAGAAATTGTAATATCGGCTTGAATAAATCCAATACTGCAACAAAAGGTATTTATCAGTTTATTAATGCCCTTGTACCGACTGCACCGTCAGGTACAAATTCATATAACCGGTATTACAGCAATATCATCTATAATACTCTTTCCGGAATTTATATTGCAGGATACGCTGCTGCTTTACCGTACAACCTGTACGACCAGAATACTGAGGTAGGTGTTGACGGCGGAAATAATATAACAAATTTCGGCGGTTCCGCTGTAGCTGTTTACGGTATCATAGGGCAGTATCAGAGAGGATTTAAACTCGCGAACAATACTATCATACATAGTTCGGTTTTGTCAACAAGTACTACTTATGGTATATTAACTTCTACGGGTAACGGTTCAAATGTTGATATCTATAATAATACTATCTCATTTACCGGGGTTGGTCCCGCAACGACTTGTTACGGTATTAATAACCTTATGGGCAGTACTGCTCTCGGAAATCACGTTAATATATACAATAACAGCATAATCAACTATACGCTTGGTGCGGTCACTTCCGCGGCAGTCTATCTGCTTTATAACGGAGCTTCCGCCGATACGGTTAATATTTATAATAACAATATTTCTAACAATACAATAGGCGGTACTGGAACTGTTTATTCACTTTCTCAGGCCGGCGCGGCGAATACAGTGAATATATATGGTAATACTCTTAATAATATACAAAAGACGGGAACCGGTACAGTTTATGGTATTTATCCGAGTTCGATTTCCACAACGCTTGGAGTCGAAAAAGTATATAATAATACGGTAACTAATATCGGAAGTTCTTCAACCTCCACTGTTGCTTTGATGTATCTTATTTCAGGCCCAATCAACCGATATGTAAATGGCAATATCTTAAATAATTCTTCTACGGCAGGTGCAACTTTTTACGGTATTTATCAACTCGGCGGTATTAATAATTTTATTTTTAATAATAAAATAAATAATCTGACGTCGAATAATGCATCGGCAGCGCTATACGGTATTTATAATTCATCGGGTACATTTGTTTACACTTTTAATAACTTTATATCAAATCTGAATACGCCGGTTTCAACATCTCTTACGTCGGCTACCGGACTTTACATACTTACTCCTTCGGCATACATCGGCGCATTCCATAACAGTATTTACCTTAATTCAACCAGTTCCGGCGCGGCATTCGGTAATAGCGGCGTTTATGTAGCATCAAGCGCAACGAATACTGTTGACTTGCGGAATAACAATATCGTAAATGCCTCCACACCCGGTGCGACGGGCAGAACTGTCGGTATCAGGTATTCTTCGGCTGTTTACACAAATTATTATTCGGGCTCGGGTGCGAATAATATTTATATGGGTCTTGGAGTGCCTAATTATCTGAGGTCATACTTCTACGACGGAACGAATTCCGACTCGGCTATTAATAAATTCCGTGACCGCGTCACTCCGAGGGAACAATCTTCTGTATCGGAAAATCCGGCATTCGTTAACGCCGCAGCAGGCGACCTGCACATCAGTGCAGGCGCATCACTCCTGAAACAGGGCGGATATGCCGTTACTTCAGTGCCGTCCGGACCGGCTTTCAGCGTTACGACTGATATAGACGGTGCCCCGCGCGGTGCTATATATGATGATATCGGAGCGGATGAATTCACCGGTACGAGAATCGTGGGAACTGCTCCGAGGATTGCCTATGTACCACTCGGGACGGGAAATACGTCGGCAAGGACACTTTCTGATGTCGGTATTCAGGACCCCGAAGGCGTTGATAACACAAATAAACCGCGTATTTATTACAAGAAATCTACGAACTCGAATATTTTACCTGCCGATAATACAAGCGCCACAGACGGCTGGAAATATGCGGTAACTACAAGCACAAGCGCGCCGTATAGTTTTACAATTGATTACTCTATCATTTTCGGAAGTCCGGTTGCAAACGGCGATATCATTAACTATTTCGTGGTAGCTCAGGACCTGGCAGGTACTCCGAACGTCGGAATTAATGCAGGAGCATTTACTTTATTACCTGCGAGCGTTAATCTGACAGCGGCGGCATTCCCCGTTACAAATTTCGGCCAATATCTGATTGCCGGTTCACTCTCAGCGGGAATCAACGTCGGTACGGGACAGACATATACGTCTCTGACAGGCGCCGCTCCGACCGGATTATTTGCGGCAATGAATTCGGGTGAATTAACGGGTAACCTTACCGTTAATATAATAAGCGACCTTGCTGAAACCGGTGTGAATGCCCTGAATCAGTGGAATGAGCAGACAGATGGTATATATTCACTCACAATTAAAGCTCCCGATACTGCCACATTCGTCAGGAACATTTCCGGATGGGTAGCGAATTCTTTAATTCGCCTTAACGGACCGTCTGGTGTTACAATTGACGGAGGTACTGGTAAATACCTGCGATTCAGGCAAATGACTGTTGCACAGCCTACATTCCTTCTCACCAACGGAACGCAGAATGTTAATATAAAGAACTGTATTATCGAAGGAAGCAATACCTCAACGACAGTCGGTATTGTATCTTTAACAACTGCGAATACGGCTTTAGGACGCGGTAACAGCAATATTACATTTGACAATAACAATATAAGCGCCAGAAGCGACACTCTCGGACCGGTGCCGAATATTGGAATATCTTCTATAGGAACGGCTTCACCGGGACTACTTAACACCAATATTACAATTACTAACAATAATATATTCAATTTCGGACTTGACGGTGTTTATGCGACAACCGGTAACGGCGGTCCGTGGGTAATAAAGAAAAACAGCTTCTATTATAATTACGGAATGCAGATGGCAACCAGTACTATCGGGTGGACGGCTGTATTCTTCAATCATGGCGTGCTTTCTGTCGGAAATACTCTCGACAGTAACTACGTCGGAGGGTCCGCGCCTCTTTGCGCAGGCAGTCCTACAGACCTGTGGCTTATAGAGCCTCAGTGCTTTTATATGAGTGTCGGATATACGGCTCAGTCAACAATCCGCGGGAATATAATAAAAAATATGCGTTCACGATGGATGCTGTCAAGTACTGTGACCGGTTACGGAATTCAGTGTGCAGGCGGATGGATTGATGTTTCAGGCAATTATGTGGGAAGCACTGATACGGCTCAGAGTATAGTAACAAATCATAACTTCAGGGGTATCTATTGCGTTTCAAATATTATCAATCCTGCAGTTACAAAACCAATCACAATTTTTAATAATACAGTTAATAACATTTATTCAAGGTCTGATACTTTATGTCCTTCAGCGCTTGTTAGGGCTGGCATAGTTTGGGGTGGAAATGCAGATGTTGATGTTATTGGCAATACTGTCTCTAATTTTGAAACGAGAGTGAACCCGAATATTACAGCTAACTCTTTTTCAATGTACGCTTATTGGCCGAATTCCGGCGGGAAAAATACTGTAATCAACAATGTCGTATATAATTTCGGGTTTTCAACTAATCAGTTAAGAACAAGCACGGGCAGACTTTTATGTTTCGGTATGTACCCTGCTTCTCTTGGCGGTGGAAGTATAATATCAGGGAATAAAATTTCGAAGCTGTATATTAATGGTCCCAGCAGTTCTTACGGTGACCTATGCTATGGTATGTATAATTACGGACCATTAGCCGGTACTTCTATGACTGTCTCCAATAACCAGATTTCATTGCTGGAAAACAACAGTGACACTACTATTGTTTTTGGTATTTACGATGGAGCAACTTTACTCGGAGGAATAAATAATTACTCATATAATACAATACTTATCGGCGGTACTGTTTTAACTAATGCGATTAATAATTCCGGTGCTTACTGGAAAGGTTCTGCAACTTGTTCTTCTGTATTGCGGAATAATATTTTCTATAACGGCAGGACAGGCGGCTCGACCGGACATGTTGCAATCGGAACTGCAAATCTCACTTTAAACAGAGGCATTACTCCGATTACCGAAACTCCTTTAGTTAATACTGATGAGAAAAATCCTGTACAAAATAACGGTTTCTCACCGATGGGACCTGTAAGTCCGAGATTTGACAGCGATTATAATTTATTAGTAGCACCGTCAAACATCAAAATTACCTCGTGGTACGATATATATCAAAACTTCCCGGGCTGGCAGACAGCCTCAGGCGGCGATTCTCATAGTTACAGCGATACTGTCGCAAACGTGCCTATGGCAAACCTTTTCAGAGGTCCTCTTACGGGTAATCTGAACATAGATTCTTCCAATGCGGCGTCAATACTCGTAGCCGACAGGGGAACGCCTCTCGCTGGTATTACAACAGACTTTAACGGAAATATAAGAAACGCAACGACTCCGGATATCGGTTCAAGCGAATTTACATACACGCTGCCAATCAGTATATCACTTTTAAGTCCTACGAATGGTGCTACGGGTCTTGATTATGCTGTAAATTTGGTTTGGACAAAATCAATATTCGCGGCATCATACAGACTGCAGATATCAACTGATCCTGCTTTTGCGACTACTGCCGTAGATACAAATGTTACGGATACAACTTATTTGTTTACCGGATCAAACTATCAGTACTTCTGGAGAGTAAACCTGGTTAACGCTCAGTACGGCAACGGACCGTTCTCCCCGGTATTTAATTTCAGTATCTCCACACCGACAAGGGTAACACTCGTCGCTCCAAGCAACGGAGCAGTTGACCTTCCCGTTACAATAAGATTTATTTGGAATAAAGCTCATGACGG
Organism: Ignavibacteriota bacterium; assembly: GCA_026390755.1. Lineage (GTDB taxonomy): Bacteria > Bacteroidota > Ignavibacteria > Tepidaquicellales > Tepidaquicellaceae > JAPLFI01. The sequence goes on along the minus strand of JAPLFI010000391.1, from coordinate 2,140 downwards.
AACTCCCGCGCCTGACCGGCTTACTTCGGGTGCTCCGATTGATATTTCATCATACTTTAACAAAACAGCTAAGACAAAGACAGGCAATACGGGAGATAATGTCAGGGCTATTGGAAATTACATGATAAGAATATCTGCCGATACTACATCGGCACCTGTATATGTAGATTCAACTCTGACCGACACTACAACAGTACTGACAGGCTTCCCGGCAAACCAGAGATTCTTCTGGAACATCAGCGCAAAGAATGAATTTAGATGGGGAGCAACAAGTGAATGGTTCACAGCGATAACTATACCGATGGCTGGTATTCCTGTGTTAATATCACCTCCTTTTGATACAACCGGTATGTCAACAAGTCCGAAACTTATATGGGCACGTTCATTCAAGGCGGCGACATACACAGTACAAATGTCAACCGACTCTCTCTTCGGTACACTGATGTTCAGCGACTCGCTGAAAACTGATACGGTAAAAGCTGTTTCAGGACTCTTTAAATCAACAAAATATTTCTGGAGAGTACAAGCCGTGAACGGAGCTGGATACAGCGACTGGGCATACTCTAAATTTACAACGGCAAATACGCCTACGCCTGTAACGCTTGTGGCACCGAATAACGTTATTCATCAGCCGATAGGGGGAATATTGTTCACCTGGCGTAAACTGGCATTCCTTAACCTTTCGGGTTACTGGTTCGAAGCAACATCGGATACAACTTCAGCAACTCCGTTTATGATTGACTCAACATTCGGAATAAATGATACGTCAACCACTAAGGGCGGCTGGGGATACTTCACTAACTATTACTGGAGAGTTAAGGCAAAGAACGACTTCGGCTGGGGTGACTACAGTCTGTACTTTAAATTCCAGACAGAGGTCGGACCACCGAACCTCGTATATCCTGCAAACAATGCGCTCGGAATCGTACCAACTGTAACACTCGACTGGGACAATGCTCCCGGAGCGGCGACGTACAGGATGCAGTTATCTGCAGACTCAACATTCGCAAGTACAATATTGAATGTAGGCGGACTTCCGACATCACAATACACAGTTCCGTCAGGATTCCTTACAATTCTCTCAAATTATTTCTGGAGAGTTAATTCCACGAATGCCCAGGGAACCAGTATATACTCTTCTGTATTTAAGTTCCGCACAATGGGTCAGCCGCTGATAGTTAACCTCGTAACACCCGTAAATAATGCTGTCAACATAGCGGCACTGAATACCGTGTTCAACTGGAACAAAGGAGTTGATCAGACATTCGGAATAGTTGGGAATAAAGGAAAAACAGGAAATGACGGAAAAGAATTGAATTCGAATAATACAGGAAAAACAGGAAACGAAGGAATGGAACTGAATTCGAATAATACAGGAAAAACAGGAAACGAAGGAAAAGACTTAAATGCGAAGAACACAGGTAAAATAACAAACGGCACAGATGAAATCACAATGGTAAGCAAATACTGGTTTGAACTTGTTACTGATACCATAGCGATGACAGTCATTGTACAGGATACAACACTTACCGATACAACAAAGACACTCGCAAGCCTCGACAACATGACAGCTTTTTACTTCCGCGTAAAAGGCAAGAACGAAATCGGCTGGGGTAGTTTCAGTACCTGGAATAAATTCACGACAACAGTCGCCTTGCCCACATTATTACTACCGGCAAATACTTCGACTGACGTAACACTCACGCCATCAATTGACTGGAGTGACGCAGCCACCGCAACGAGTTATGACCTGCAGGTCTCAGCAGATCCGGGATTCGCGACTTTTGTGTACGACATCACAGGACTTCCGACGTCGAATTACACAGTACCGGCTCCGCTTAATGTATTCACAAATTACTACTGGAGAGTACGGGCAACAAACGCAAACGGAACATCACCATATTATTCGGCTTCGTTTACGTTCAGGACAGTCCCGACTGCTCCTCTGGCGCCTGCACTGCTTGTACCTTTGAACGGCTCGACGGGATTAACACTGCCCGTTGCACTGCAATGGTCGAAAGTGAACGACGCATACACATACAGATTACAGGTAGCCACGGACGCAGGGTTCACGGCGCTTGTATTCAACGACTCAACAATAACGGATACATCTAAAGTAATACCGGGTCTCCAGCCTGTA
>JAPLFI010000228.1 GCA_026390755.1 Ignavibacteriota bacterium | reverse complement strand
TCTATAAGTTCGCAGGTGTAGTTATGAGCATCTTTCCTGAAGTCCTTTTTATAATAACTGATGTAATTATAGTTATCGCCTTTTGCATAAGGGTCAATAAATACTATATCCGTTGCAGTGAATATCATGGCGTGAAATCCTGACGGAGTAATATCAAGTCTGACGTTAGAAAATTGGTCGTCTATGCCCTGTCCTGCGTAAGTTTTTATATCAGGAAATTTATCCGCAAGTTCTTTTTCCATAACGGGAGAATCAACGATTCTGAACCTTGAATAAGACCCGTTCGGTAAAGGAAGCGATATAATCACATTTGAATATTTTGCCTGAATTTTGATTTCCTGGGGAGCGGTGAGCAATATGCTCTTCAATTCAGCCGTGTTCAGAGTCAACGTTCTGAATACCAGCGGTTTAATAATTCTTTCTCCCGAGGTTTGAATACTGCTCTGCGGAATATCATTCCAGTAACCAGTATTCTGAGCTGTAAGAGACATATTCAATCCAAAGAAAATGATTGATACCGTAAAAAGTTCTGCGATGAGACGAAAAAAGTGATTCATTTTTTATTGTTTTAAATTCTAAATAGAAAATCTATACACGTGTTTTATTAAAATCCTGTATTTCGGCGTTAATACGCTTTCTGTTCTTTTTTACTTCAAAGAAAACATATATCAGTGCCATAGCGCCTATAGCGCCGCCAAGATTTGCAAGAAAGTCATAGAAATCGCAGGTTCTGTTAGGCACAAAATACTGATGCAGTTCATCGCTGGCTCCGTAAATTGCCGTAAATATTACGGCGAAAATGAAAGGATGTACTGCAAAAAGTTTAAAACGGTTTTGATGACTTAAAGACATATAAAAAGTAATCGCGAGTAAGAAATAAATCCCAAAATGCACAATTTTATCGCTGAATTCAAAACCTACCTGCGGATAATACTGCCCGGGAATAGAAGAAAGCACAAATATTAAAACACAAAAAAATATTACGGGCAAATGATTTACTAAAAAATATTTTTTTATCAATACATAAAAATTTGATTAACAAGCAAGCTATTTCTTAAAATACATCGTATAAAATAGCTATAAAAGAAACAAAATTCAGCGATTAAATGTTTCACAGATTCGCGAGTTTTTAATCAATACATAAAAATTTGATTTACAAGTAAGCGATTTTGTTAAAATACATCATGTAAAATAGCTATAATAGAAACAAAATTCAGCGGTTAAATGTTTCACGGATTCACAAGTGAGTATCTACAAAACTTGTCCTGAACAACCCAGCTTTTGTTATGCCGAACCTTGCCCCGAACCTTGCCCGTTTCATGCTGCCCTGTCCCGAACTCGTTTCGGGATTGTTTCAGCATCGTTTCGGGATTGTTTCAGCATCAGGATTATTTAATCAGCATCATTTTTCTTACGCCGGAAAACTGACCTGACGTAAGTTTATATATATACACGCCGCTCGAATATACCGAGCCGTCGAAATTAACTTTATAAGAGCCTTCTTTCAGATTTTGATTAACGAGAGACGATATTTCTTTTCCCGTAATATCATATATTTTCAAACTTACAAATCCCGCTGTGGGGATTGCAAAATTTATTTGCGTAACGGGGTTGAAAGGATTCGGAAAATTCTGTTCAAGTGTAAATTTTTCGGGTAATAATGCATTCTCAACTTGTTTTATATTTGTAGGGGACACATTTGTATTACCGAGATTACCTCCGAACATACCCCAGACTATCTGTGAGTTTGAATTCGCATAAGGAAGCTCGAAAGTTTTCAATGTACTGTCGAAGGAAGCGGCGACCACATCAAGTTTTCCGTTCCCGTCAACGTCACCGATTGACGGAGTGGAAATCAGCCAGGAATCAAACGGCGCAAGCGATGCCGCAGTAACAGAATCCACCTGGTAACCTTCCTTTGTAAGTCCGAGCAGATATCCGCCTTTTACTGTAAGCAGTATGTTCAGATCGTTGTTGCCGTCAATATCGGCTATTAAAGGTGTAGCTATAACTTCCTGGCCGACGGGTATTTGCCATACAACTTCCATTGAGCCGTAAGCCTGAATGAGGGAAACATTGCCGTCCATAGTTGCCGTAATAATCTCAATATTATTATCATTATTCAAATCAGCCGCAACCGGAGATGAAACGAATTCAGAACCTGCGCTTCTGAAACTTTCCACTAAGCCGTTATGAGAAAGTCTGTAAACCGTACCGGTGGATGTAGCCGCAATAATTTTTACCTGATTATTTATTTTAATGATATGCGGAGTTGAAACTATTCCGCCGTCTAATTTTGTAGTTGAAAGAACCGAACCGGTAGTTGAAACGATTACAATATTACTGTCAACAGTTCCTGCAACGATTTCTTTTGTACCGTCTCCGTATAAATCAAACACTGCCGGAGTTGATAATAATATAAAATTACCGTACAAATCCATAATGTTCTGAATTTTCTTGGGAAAACCCTGTAAGCTGTTTCCCTGCGTATCATAAACGTATAGTTTCCCGTCTCCTGCGAAAGTTATAAGATACATCTGGTCATTTCCGAACAGATTTGAAAAAACAGGAGATGCTTTAATAGAGTAGCCGATATTTTTCGGGAAACCGGACTGTGCCTGTCCGTTCTGATTAAGAAGATAAAGGTCGCCGTCATCGTTGCCAAAAGCTATTAAACTCAACCCGCCCGTATTTTTATACACTGCCGCCGTTGACTTTATGAAAGAGGAAGTCGTTATTGGAAATCCGGGGAGGTTATTCCCGTTATAGTCTATAGCATAGAATTTATTATCCAGCGCGCCGATAAGAACTTCAAGTTTACCGTCATTGTTAATATCGGCTGTTTTAGGAGATGCAAAGAACTTTGCGATTTTAACATCGTATAAATAATCGGGATTGTATGAGCCTCTTCTAAATATTCCTGAAGCAGTGCTTTTTTGTGATTGCGCGAGAGAAATAAAATCTGTGGGAGGTACATTTCTTTTATTCCAGGTTTTTGCCGTATCGGGATAGTTGTACCAATCGGAATTCACGACTTTTGAACTTAATA
>JAPLFI010000258.1 GCA_026390755.1 Ignavibacteriota bacterium | reverse complement strand
GATTTTGCGGCACCTCCTCCGAAATTTTCCGGCATATAATAAGTGGAAATTCCGTTAACAAGCCAGAGGCGCGGATTATTCGGATCAAGCGTTTCCGCCTTCGTTTTCGCTTCGTTCGACACTGACATTATATCGTTCATTCTGTCCTGTTCATAAATCCAGCGATTGAAATTCAAAGATAGTTTCAGTATCCATGCATCGGCAAAGTCATCACGGACGAGTATGGATTTTTCAAGTAAAAGCAAAGCCGACTCCGTATATTTTTTCAGTTTCTCTTTATCCTGTTTTTCGCCTCTCATCGAAGAATAGGACATTCCGAAATCACAGAGCGCCAGATAGTAATTCACAATCCAGTCGTGTTTCTTCAGTTGAAGGATACGTTCAAATTCGCCGCGGACTTTTATAAGTGCTTTTTCGTCATAGTTGTTCATTGCCGTCTGAAGGTTCTTTTTCGCCTTCAATATCGCATCCGTAAAATCATCTGCGCGGAGAGAAGAATGCATCAAAACAAGCGCAACGAGCAAAAGAAGAATTTTAAATGTTTTGTTTTTCATTTTAATGTTTTTAATTAAAGTTGTAATCCGATTCCGAAATAAATTACACGCCTGTTGTTTGAATAGACTTCGTCTTTCCGGCTGTAATCGAAATTATATTCATACTGATAGACGTTGTGCGTATTAAGTACATTGTTAAGCGCAAAGAAAGCAACTGCGAACCTCCCGAACATTGAAAAAACATATTGCAGATTGATGTCTATTCTCTGGAATGTCGGCAGTCTTCCGCTGTTCGTAATGTCATAAAGCGGGATATAAACATTCTGCATCGGGTCATACGCACTGCCGATAACGGGAGTATAGGGCTTTCCTGTTGAAATTTTATACGTTGCACCGGCAGTAAGTTTATCGCTGATATTATACGAGCCGACGACTGACAAGGTATGTGTGATATCGTAATTAGCCGAAGTTTCCTGTGCGGTGCCGTATTGCTTTCGCTTCGAATCGGAATATGCATAAGAAATCCACCCGTTGAACTTGGGACGAAAACGCATTTTAAGGAAGACGTCAACTCCTTTGGCGATGCCCGTTCCCTGCGAAACAGAAAGATAATTTACCGGGTCGTAAGTAAGCAGGTTTGAATAATCCTTATAATATGATTCGACACGAAGTATATAGTTATTATCGCGGTTGTATTCATATCCGAGTATATAATGAATTGCCTGCTCGGGTTTTATATTGGTTGTTTTGGGATTCTGATGATAAATTCCCGCCGCTCCTTTCAGGAAACTATTTCCCGAGATTCTGTAAACAAGGGAAATTCTCGGGTCAGCTGCAATCTTTTCAGAAAGTGTGAAATAATCACTGCGCAGTCCCGCGACAACAAGGAAGTCCGCATGAACTTTCGCTTTTGTTTCAATATAGGCTCCGATTCTCCCCGTATTCTTATTATCGCTCAGGTTAAATGCCGGAGCATTCATTCCCATATTATATGAAAATATCGGAAATTTGCCGTCAATTTTATATCCGTTGTATTCATACTCCGCGCCGGCGGCAAAATCAAAAACTGAACTGACAGGCGTACTGAAGTCTGCGCGGAATTTCGAATATACATCTTCGGTCTTGCTGTCCAGAATGCCATAAGCATCATTCCTTTTTAAATCGCTGAAAGATAGGCTCATATTCAGCAAACTGACGGCAGTGGGAGCGAATGAATATTTCAGGTTTGTAAAAAAATTGTGCGATTTGCCTGTATAATATCCGTTATAAGTCGGACTGATACTGCGTATTCCGAGATTGTCGTAGCTGTAATTTGCATATAGTTTAAGAAGACCTGTTTTGGAGGTTTTATACATAAGCGTTCCGCCGATATTGGACGCCGTTGGAATGGGTGAGTAATCAGTAGTGAGATTGTTAATTTCAAGAAAAGGTTTAATGTAAAACTGCCCTGCGGAAAATGACGCTCCGAATTTCCCGTCTTTTGAAGCGTGTACTCCGGAAATATTTGCGTTTGCCAGTCCGACAACTGCGAATAAACCGCTTGTCCTCGGCATATCATAAGTTTGAAGGTCGAGCACTGCCGAAAGTACATTGCCGTAACGCGCAGAAAATCCCCCGCTTGAGAAATTAATCCCTTTCATTCCCCAGGGATTTACGGTGGAGAACGAAGACGTATTGTAGCTGTCGTCAAATACGAAAGGGCTGTAGAGAGATGCGCCGTCGAGAAATGTCAGCACTTCGTCCGGGTCACCTCCGCGCACTGCTATGCGGCTTCCTTCGTCAACCTGATTAGAACCGGGAAATGTTGTTATGGCGCGGTATAGGTCGGCATTTGCACCCGGTATGCGCGCAATCTCAAGCGGAGTAAGCGTTACACGCGAGTTCTCACCGGAGGTGAACGAACTTGCAGTTACGGTAATTTCGTCTGTTTTATAATCTGTTTTTGAAAGTATAATATCGAATGTTTGCGTTGAACCGGGTTTAATATCAACTTTTATTTTCTTTTCGCCGTAATCAACTGCAGTTATGATTAATGTATGCTGACCGGTCTTTTGAGTCTCAAATTCGTAGTATCCTTTTTCATCGGATGTGGCTCCGTCAATTGTGCCTTCAATGACGATATTTGCACCCTCAATGAATCTCCGCTGGTTGCCGAGAATGAAACCTTTTAGAATGGTTTTATTAGAATCCGGGTTATCCGTTCCTGCCGTCACAGAAAAAGATGGCAAAAAGCTCAGAAATATAAGAAAAACAACAGTATATTTTATCATTAAGGTTTAATTTTTACAATGTACTACAATATAAATTCTTTCTTCCTGACAAAATAAGCGAAAATAAAATTTTAAAGAAAGTGAATAATTAAATTTCACTTCTCGTAAAATAAGAATATCTTTGATAAAAACAAGAAATTGATGGTAATACAAAAAGTAATAACTCTGCCGCATAAACCGAGAGGAATCCACCTTGTTACTAATGAAATACTCGGTAATTTTCCCGAACTGAAAAACATTAAAAAAGGCATTGCGAATATTTTCATACAGCATACATCGGCATCTATCACGATTAACGAAAATGCCGACCCGACTGTAAGACGCGATATGGAAAAGTTTTTTAATAACACAGTACCCGAGGAAATAAATTTTTACGAACATATTTGTGAGGGTCCTGATGATATGACGGCTCACATAAAATCTTCGATTGTCGGGAGCAGTGTAACTATACCCGTTACGGACGGAAAGTTCAATCTGGGAGTCTGGCAGGGAATTTATCTTTGCGAGCACAGGAACCG
>JAPLFI010000225.1 GCA_026390755.1 Ignavibacteriota bacterium | reverse complement strand
TACGATTGTCATCAACGGAATCAAATCCGTTTTGCATCTTATTCCCTCCGGAATATTCACGGAGCATATTGTTTGCGTAATTGGCAACGGAACGGTTATAGACCCTGAGGCGCTTATATCGGAAATAATGAAACTTGAATCAGACGGAATCAGTCTTAAAGACCGCCTGCTTATAAGCCGTGACGCACACGTGATACTCCCCTATCATAAGATTATTGACTCTATTAACGAAAGCAAGTCCGATAAAATCGGAACGACAAAAAAAGGAATAGGACCCGCCTACTTTGATAAGTACGCGAGACGGGGAATTAAATTTTCGGACTTTGAACATACTGAAATTCTCGGGAATAAGATCCTCAGGAATATAGCGCTGTTGAGAGAGGTTTTTCCCGCATCAAAAGAACTTGCCGGACTTGATTCTGATTCGGTTTACAGGGATGTTATGAAACAATATGAAAATATCAAATCATACATCGCACAGACACAGACTTACCTTAATAAATCAATTTCGGACGGGAAGAATCTTCTGCTGGAGGGCGCTCAGGGCGTTCTTCTTGACGTTGATTTCGGTACGTATCCGTATATAACGAGTTCAAGCCCGACTTCGGGCGGCGCCTGCACGGGTACGGGAATTCCACCGACAAAGATTACAGGCGTAATAGGAATATTCAAAGCATATACGACCAGAGTCGGCGAAGGACCCTTCCCCACTGAACTTTTTGACGATACCGGTAAAAGGATTGCCGAGACCGGAGTTGAGTTCGGAGCTACAACGGGCAGACCGCGCAGATGCGGCTGGCTTGACCTTGTAGCGTTAAGGTATGCATGTATGATAAACGGCGTGACAGAACTTGTAATTACCAAATCAGACGTGCTCGATGGTTTTGATGAAATAAAAGCGTGTGCCGCGTATAATATAAACGGCGTAATCACCGAAGAATTTCCCTGCCACGCATCTCTGCTCGGAAAAGCAGTACCTGTTTACAAAACTTTTAAAGTTTGGAAAACATCACTTAGCAAAGTAACAGATTCCGGAAATCTGCCGGAAGAGTACAGGGAATACATAAAATACATAGAGGACTTTGTAAACGTAAAAATAAAATATATTTCAACCGGACCTTCACGGGATTCCGTAATTATACGTTAAGCCCGGGCGCTTTGCGCAAAGTTCTTCAACAAAAAAGAAATTCTCTTCACGGACGGAAGTTGATTCAGTTCCTGATTTCCGTTTCGTTTATTTCAATTTTTTCGGGTGCGTTTTTCACGTCTTCAAAAACCGCATCCTGTATGCCCTGCGGCGCCTGCACCTGTACATTTTCCGTTTTCGGAGCATCGGTTACGGTTATTTCCCTTCCCTTCTTCTTATCAAGGAAAACATCAAGCGAGATTATTCCCGCACCTGAGAATAAAGTTGTCAGAGTACACGCCAGAATAACAATATAAAAAGCATAAACAGGAATTGTGTATAGCTGGTTTTCAGGCGTGTTTACAGCCGTTACTCCGATGAATCCGACGGTCATGAATGACAGAGCAAGGCTTGTCAGAGGTGTAAAAAAACCGATTAAAAATAACGCTCCGAATAGCATTTCCGCGAACGGAAGTATGAAACCTGAAATAAAAGCGAGGTTCGCCGGCATTAACTCGAGAGATTTTACATAAAGTATAAAACCCTCGACATCCATTGCTTTTTTCGCTCCTGCGAAAAGGAAAATTGAACCTATAGATAATCTTATCAGTAATAAACCGAAAGATGAACTGCCTTTTGCTTTAAATAATAAACCCATAGTTTTTTCTTTTATTTAACGTAAAATATTCAAAATTGTTCCAAATAGCAATTTTATTAACTTTTTTAAAAAATATTTGTTTGATATTTTGAAATATGGATATTATTAACAAAAATAAGAC
>JAPLFI010000063.1 GCA_026390755.1 Ignavibacteriota bacterium | reverse complement strand
CACTTAACACTTAACACTTCCGTCCGGAATCGTAAAAGTAAACACCGAACCTTTTTCTTCTTCGCTCTCCACCCACAGTTTCCCTCCGTGTTTTTCTATGAAGTCCTTACAGATAATCAATCCCAGCCCCGTACTCGATTCATCTTCAGTGCCTTTTCTGCTCGTGTCTATATCAAGACGGAAAAGATTATCAATCATTTCTTTATTCATCCCGATACCCGTGTCCTTAAACGATATTTCAACCGAATTGTCCGGCATTGATTTTGCCGAAACATTTATAGCCCCGCCTTTGCGAGTGAACTTCACGGCATTCGATGATAGGTTACGTATGACGCCTTCAAACATATTTCTATCCGCAAAGACTGTCAAGTCTTCAGGAATATCATAGCTAATAGCAATCTCTTTTTTATCAGCCGCCTCCGTTACCAGCACCATGCTTTCTGTAATTTTCCGTGACAATAAAAACAACTGAGGCTCAAAAGCAGTTAAACCCCTTTTCATAAGTGACCACTCTAAAAGATTTTCGAGTAAACTGTAAAGATTTGTTGCTGATTTTTTCATACTCACCGCAATCTCCCGAATCTCATCCAGCGTCATGCCGTGCAATCCTTCCGCCATTATTTCTGTCAGCCCAAGAAATCCATTGAACGGACTTCGCAGGTCGTGCGCAATAATTGAAAAGAATTTATCTTTCTCGGCATTGGATTTTTCCAATTGCTCGTTTTTAAGTTCGATTTTTTTCTCTGCCTGCTTGCGCTCTGTGATGTCCATAGATATTCCTATAATGCCTATAGTGTTTCCGTCAGCATCAACAAACGGAATTTTATTTGTATTGACCCATCTTAAACCCTCTGCGGATTCCCAGGGTTCTTCTATGTTCAGTTTTGGAATACCGGAATTTATTACAGCCAGGTCATCTTGAAAATATAAATTAGCAATTTCTTTCGTGTATAACTCAGAAAGATTTCTTCCTTCAAGTTCTGACTTATCTTTCTTCTGTACCTGGGCAAAATATTTATTTACACGTATAAAATTATTCTTGCTGTCTTTATAAAACACCAGTCCCGGTATATGGTCTAAAATTGCCTCCAGTTGACTTGAAAGCGTTTTATATCGTGCTTCGCTTAGTTTCAGTTCTTCATTTTTCTTCGCAAACAGTGATTGTTTCTCTAAAAAAGCCAAATCTAATTCTATTACATTTTTAAATTGCAGTAACAGTTCTTCGTGCTGGGGTGAAAAATATTTTTCTTTGTTGTCAATTGCGCAAAGAGTACCAAATGGCCGGTTATCCGGAAAATTAATAGGATATCCCAAATAGGCAATCATTCCGAGTTTAATGTCAGGATTTTTATCCCAGTCTTTATCGGTTGTCGCATTTGGAATTAACAATTTTCTCTGGGTTTTAATAACCGTTTCACAATATAAACCATACCATTTTTCTTTATCACCGGCATGATAAGGATTATTTTCTGATTTACTCGAAATAAATACTTCCATATATTCATTTTCGGTTTTCATTATTAAAGCCGCCGGAATGCAAATAATATCTGCTAATAAATCAGCCATCGCCTGCCATTTATGTAATAACAGATCCGGGATATTTGCAAAAGAAATTTGAGCAATAATGCCTTGTTCAGCGTTTTCTGCACTATTGCCGGAAATATTTTGTTTTTTCATGATATTTAAATTTCTGGTTTATTATATCGCCTGCTGAAACACTTTTTAATTAACCCAGCTTGCAATATTCTTCATTTACCATTGATATGGTTGAATCCGGTTCAATTATGGCGATTGCTGATGAGTTATTTTCAAATATTAAACGATAGTTTTCCTCCCTCTCGCGTAATGCCTCTTTCGTCAGCTTTAGCTCTTCGTTTTCTAACTTGCCTATTCTCGACGATTTTAAAAAATATCAGTCTGTATTTTTTGCCTTCAAAAATGGTTGTACCGGTCTTAAACCAAAATCTTACTGCAATTGATAGTTACGATTATTTAATCGCTAATAAAAAACTCTCATATAAACCCGCTGATATAATCCATTTCTCCATTCCCGACCCCGATAATAATTTACTCGGTAAAGCTACTGTCTCTTCTTTTAATCACTCAGGGTTTAATTCCCCGCCGCTTGCGGCGAATCGAAAGTAATTCCCCGAGATACCCCGCTGCTTGCGGCGGGGAGTTTCATTAAATCAGCATAGTTGATATTTATCACATGCGATTCCCACCACCGACCTGCAGCACTTGCCCTGTAATCCATTCAGCTTGATCTGATGCAAAGAAGATAACCGCTTTTGCGATATCTTTTGGCTGACCAATCCGTCGGAGTGGGTATGTTGCAGAAATTTCTTTTTCCAATTCAACCGGAATCCAGCCGGTTTGCACGGCACCAGGTGAAACAACATTAACGGTTATCCCATAAGGGCCTAGTTCTGTTGCGGCTGAACGCGTATAGCTTTCAATGGCGAATTTACTGGCGCCATAAGAAACGTTAGAAGGATGACACCGAGCGCCATCCGTTGTGATATTGATAATCCGGCCCCACTGAGCATGACGCCCGATATGGCGTTTTGCATATTCCGCCATCATAAGCGCAACTGCTCTGCTATTGACGTGAAAATGCGCATCATGTGTCTGGGCGGACAGTGGTTTGAGAAAATATTCCCCGGAAAAAACGGGATTCCTGTCTAAAACAGGTTGGGGCAGAAAGGTATCAGGGGCAGCGAATGCGGCATTGTTCACAATGACATCAACCGCCCCCCATCTTTTCTCCGCCTGGTCAAACAGCTTCGAAATCATGTCAGGATCAGACAAATCCGCTTCCCATATTATGTATTCGCCACCCAAAGCCTGTATCTCTTCCGCTACCAAATCTGCGGATTGTCCGATCTCACGGCAATAATATGCCCTCCCCGGAGTCGTTGCGCTCTCCACATTCGCCTGGGTTTCTCCATACAGCTCAGGTGATTGTCGTAAAAAGGTAATTAAGACCCTGGCCCCTTCCCGGGCAAAAGCGATGGCTATAGCAGCACCAATCCCATGATTGGCACCGGTTACGATTACCGTTTTTCCATTAAGTCCTGTTTCTATCATAAATACCTCCTTTTATTTAAAATACTCCTATCATTATTCGATGTTTTTCGCAAAAACAGATTCTTAGTATATTATTTAAGTCGGATTCAAATGTCCATTAAATGCTATAAAATCCCCAGGGATTGTCTTTTACTAAAACATCCTGAGCATTAGTTGAGTTTTTAAAAAACATGAAAAGGATAAAGGCATATATTATATTTCTCCTGTTGTAGCTTCCTGGATATCAATAACTAAAAGTGCATTATTGTGTTCGCTATAGTTCTCTATTGGCTGACCTTTCGAGATAATAGATTCAGTTTTATCTACAATTATCAGATTAACAATCACAATTACCACGAAAAGAACGATTGTTCCGATAATTCCAAAGATAATTCTTTTTACTTTTCCTTTTTTCTTAACCATAGCCGTACTTTTTCAAATTATTTTTTCTTATTTATTTACCTGACGCACCAGCTGATTAGCAAATGGAATTAACATCGGAACTTCTTTTTGATACCTGATGTAACTATCGCCAAATTCAAGTACAAGTTTTTTTTCTTCAAGGATTGAGCCTATAATCACATAAATCGTCAACACCGTATTTACAACTATGTCTGTTACTCTGAAGGTCTGGCACCACAGATAAATTATTAAAGCTAAATACATGGGATGCCGGATAATACCCAACAGCCCGTTTTTCTTCAATTCCCCTGATTGATTTATTTTTTTTGGCTTTCCGAAGTTCAATATCTGGCGGATTCCAAAAAACGAAAGAGAATCATAGTTGAAGAAAAAAGCCCAAAAGAACATTAACAGAGAAGCATAAACCAGTACATACCGTATAATATCAAAAGGCGATGAATAAGTAATAATTACTTTATTATCTGTTTGAGCAGTATAATTTATTAATGGAACAAGTAAAACAAATGAAATTAAAATATAAAATAATCTGTAAAAGGCATAGTAGTTTTTCAATAAACGGGTCATCAGATTTGTAAATCTGATACTTATTAAGAAACTATGAAGTGAGCAGTATCCTGTCCACAGTAATATAATTAACAAATATTCCATTTTGAAAGCCCTCTTATTTGCTGAAAATATAATTTACGAAAAATATGATATTTGTTTCTTATTTGAAATATAATTGTCCCGGGCGCGTTTCTCTGCCGGGAATCTTTGACCCAAAGAGCGGCGGGTGTACGCCTTCAATAACCGTTTCAACTATTATGGTGGTCGCAGGGCGCAATAGACAGTGGAAAGTGTTAAGTTTTAAGTGTTAAGCAATAGACAATAGGAAGTTGATAGTATTATGATTTGCAGGGAATTGTGAAATAAAATTCCGAGCCTTTCCCTTCTTCGCTTTCAACACGCAATTTTCCTCTGTGTTTTTCTATGAAGTCTTTGCAGATGATCAATCCCAGCCCCGTACTGGATTCACCTTGTGTACCAGTCCGGCTTGTATTTATATCAAGCCGGAAAAGATTATTCAACATATCTTTTTTCATCCCGATTCCGGTGTCCTTTATGGAAATCTCAACCGAGTTATCGGGCAGAGACTTTGCGGAAACAGTTATGCTTTCGCCTTTTGTGGTGAACTTCACAGCATTTGAGAATATATTACGAATGATGCCTTCGAACATATTTCCATCGGCAAAAACCGACAAACCTTCGGGGACATCAAAACTAACAGCAATCTCTTTTTTCTTAGCCGCTTCCAGAGCGGAAACCACACTCCCTGAAATTAACGGTTTCAGTAAAAATAATTTAGGATCAAAAGGAATTAAGCCCCTTTGTAACAGTGACCACTCTAAAAGGTTTTCGAGTAAACGGTAAAGATTGTTAGCCGAGGTTTTCATATTCACAGCGATCTTCTGAATCTCGTCCAGTGTAAGGCTCTGCAATCCTTCTGCCATTATCTCTGTCAGTCCAAGAAATCCGTTGAACGGACTGCGCATGTCGTGGGCAATGATGGAAAAGAATTTGTCTTTTTCGGCGTTGGTTTTTTGAAGTTCTTTGTTTCTTAACACTAATTCCTCTTCTGCTCTTTTGAGCTCAGTTATATCCATTGATATTCCGATAATCCCAATAGTATTTCCGGTATCATCAATAAACGGAATTTTACTTGTATTGACCCATTTCATGCCTTCCGGTGTTTCCCATGGCTCGACGATATTCAATTTTGCGGCATTTGAATTTATTACGGATAAATCATCCTGATAATATTTATCAGCAACTTCTTTCGTGTATAACTCGGTAAGATTTTTTCCTTCCAGTTCTGCCTTATCTTTCCTTTGTTGCCCGGCAAAATATTTATTAACGCGTATAAAATTATTCTTTTTATCTTTGTAAAACACCAGGCCGGGAATATGGTCTAATATAGCTTCCAGTTGATTTGATAAATATTTGTATTGTTTTTCACTTTCGCGCAGTGCCTCGTCCGCCTGCTTGCGTTCCGTAATGTCCATATATGTTCCGAGTATGCCGATAACCTCTCCATTAGAATTTCGAAGAGGTATTTTACTGGTAAGCAGTGTGATAGTATTTCCTTCCGGTGTTGTCTGTGGTTCTTCGATGAGAAATTTTGAACAGCCGCTTTCGATAACCTTGCGGTCATCACTGCGATACAATTCCGCCTGCTCATGCCATGCCATCTTATAATCATCTTTTCCAATGATATCCTTAGGAGAGGTAAATCCGGCATCCCGCGCAAACACAGTATTACAACCCAGGTAAATGAGATTCCTGTCTTTCCAGAACACCCGTACAGGTATTGCGTTGATAATCTCTTCGGTAATCTGCTGGGATGTCCGAAGTGCTTCCTCTGCCAGTTTGTCCGCCTGTTCGGCAGACGGCCGGCAGACGGCGTTGTTTTGACATAATGCTTTTAAAGAATTATTTTCTTCCTGTAATTCTTTCAGCTCTTTTATGAGTTCCTCTTTGGATTTACGCAGGTAATTCATTTCACCTAATAAATAATCAGTTATTTTTCGGACGCCATTTTATAAGCACTGAAAGCGTCAACAATTCCGCCGGATTTTGAGAGCGTAGAGAACAGAATCTTGCTTCGCGCCTCCTTTTGTTTCACTTCAAGTCCTTCATATTTGCGCGATGAATTAACTAATATTTCTTTCACCTGCGCCGCCGTTAAATCAGGGAAAAATCCCCTGATAATAGATGCAATACCCGCAGTTTCCGGAGCTGCCATGCTTGTTCCGCCGAGGCGTTTATACTCCCCGCCGATTACGGTCGAATTAATTTCGACACCCGGCGCAAAAAGGTCAACTACTTTACCGGAATAATTTGAAAATGACGCCGCAAGGTCATATTTACGGTTGAGATTAGACGGGTCTTTTTCTTTATTCCATGTTTTCATCCACGAACTTGCACCGACGCAAACTAAATTCGGGAAGTATTTTATTTCACCGTTCTCGCGATAAAATTTCGGCGGATAATTCACGGTGGATTCAATATTAGTTCCTTCATTTCCGGCCGCGACAACAAACAGCACGTCTTTTGATTCGGCGTACTTAATCGCTTCGATAACGTAATCAGCATTTTTAGCATAGTATTTCCCGGCTGAAAGATTTATTACTTTAGCGCCGTTATCAACGGCATATCTGATTCCGTTTGCGACGTCTTTATCGCGCTCGTCGCCCTGTCCCGGAACAACGCGAATGCACATTATCTTAACAAAAGGCGCCTGCCCTATCCCTTTCGTAGGGCTTGCGATGATGCCCGAAACGTGGGTTCCGTGTGTACTGCCTTTTGGTTTTATATCGTTATTGCCGTAACCTTTTTCATCAAGTTTATCAGGATTATCGCCTATTATTGTGCTCGGGTCAAGTTTGAGGTCATAAGAAACCGATATTCTCGATTCATATTCTTTCTGCGCGTCTATCACTTCTGCCGGTCCGAGACCCGTCAGCATATACGTGCCGAGTAATTTTTCAGCGGCATCTTTTGATTTGCCCGTTAGGGTTGACGAAATCTCCTGAAGTTTTTTCGGATCGGTTGTAATGTTATTTGCTTTCAGAACTGCAATCGCTTCTTCGTTCTGACTCACCAGCATTTTAATATAATCATATATGTCCTGGTCTTCTTTTAGTTTTGAATCAAATTCCGCTTTTACTTTCTGGAAGTATTTATCGGATTCGGGAGTTCCGTCTTTTTTCATTCTGGCGTATTCCCGCGTGAGTTCAAGATTCAGGTCTGTTACGTTTCCGAGGAAATTCCATCCGTAAAAATCATCAATGAAACCGTTTCCGTCGTCATCAACTCCCGGCTGTCCGTTAATCTCCGCAGTATTATTCCAGATATTATCCTTTAATCCCGGATGGTCAATATCAAACCCTGAATCCATTACTGCCACAATCAGAGGTATAGGCTCGGGTTTCGGATTTAAGCCGTTAATATAATCATAGAGTTTCAAAGTGCTTGTTCCTTCGTAACCGTCCGTTGCAGGGTCCATCATTGCCCAGTCGGGGAGGTCGGATTGTCCGAATTCAGCCCTTAATCTATCAAGCACGTTCGACGGAATACTGAAAAAATTTGCGTATTCCGGCAGAGGAGATTCATTTGATTTAAGTACGGTATTAAAAATAAACAATCCCGTGATGATGACAGCCGCGCTCAAAAAAGTTCTTAGGACGGCAAATTTTAATCTGAGTTTCATTTTTATTTTATTATTGTTTAATATGTGTCTAAACTGACGAACCACGCGGCTTAAAAAATCTGCCGCCGCGGATAAGTTTTCTTTCTATATACTACTTTAAAAACAGCTAATAAGTTTCGTTTTAAGAAACATTAAAATATGCTATTGACTTTTGAAATTAGCTTATATAAATTAGCGATACTGCAATATATTATAAAGGGATTTCTGAGAACCTATTGGTTAGGGTACAGGGTCAGAGGGATTTCCGGTAAGAGGGGTTGATAATTCTTGTCTGTAGCGCTGGTTTTGTGCCCGCTTGTTGGGGCATATAATAGCGCGGGATGCTTTAGCTGGTGTCCGGTTATTAAATAAATAATTCCTGAAATAAATTCAGGACAAGTTTAATTGTAAAAACTATGCTTACATTCATACTTATTGCCGCCGTCGTATTTGGCGTTGTTGCCTGTGTAACAAAGTCCTGCGCCGTTTTCATACGCAGTATTCCTTACATTTTGTATATTTATGTTTTTCTTACCTTTTTTGATGATTCAACCCTGATTGTGAAAGCTTCTCTGCTTACGGTAATGCTGACTCTTTCGGTTTTTCTGCTGTTGTATAAAGTTGACCCGCATTAAGTTGATTTTTTCGCGATTTAGATTTTATTTGAGATTTCCGTTTCTTTTGATAATCTGATTTATCTGATTTGCGCATTCTCCGAGAAGTAAATCCCTTCCCCTGACGTTAAAATGAGTATCGCTTCTGTAAAACAATAAATCGTTATAAGAATTTTGTTTTAATAATGTATATGTGTCAATCGTATATACTCCTTTGCTTTTCAGCGATTCGGTCAGTTTGGGAATATAACCGTTATATTGGAACTCCGGATTGACATAACTGCCGTAAAGACTGTACTTGTCGGGAATAACGACATACAGCAATACCAAATTATATTTCTCTTTTAAGAGACTCGAAAGTTTTTTTATTGAATTTGAGATGTCCTCTATATAAACAGAATCAATTTTATTCTCGGCGAATTCTTTATCCTCGTTGTAAAAAAGCATAGGCGGTTTAAGCGTATGAACAGATGCGTCGGCGGGCAGGCGGTTGAATAATCTGAAATATGTGTCCGCTTTAAATTCCAAAGGCGCTTTTAATAAAAAGGATGACTGCAGCCACTCATCCGCCGAGATAAAAGACAAAATGTTAACGCTTAACGATAAATATTTTACGGCAACTTCTTTCGATGACGCAAGGTATTTGCTTTTTGCTCTTTCGGGAGAATATCGCTCGACGCATTCAAGCAGAAATATTTTCTCTTTAAAAAGAGCGGAATCAGCCGTGTAACCGGCAAGCTCAAGAACGCCGGCGGGTCTTTTACAATACTCTTCATCAATCTGCGTGGCGTCATATACTTTCTTTCCGCAGAGTTTTTCAAGTGCGGCGGCAAACATTAATCCGTTAATCGGTATTTGAAAAAACGAATCACCGGCGGAAATTACATCCGATTCTTCCATCGTATTGAATATCAGTTCGGGCGGAGGATAAGGAATTTCTTCTTTGAATTCGGAAACCCTGCTCATTCTGTAGAGATCGCCGTATCTTACGGTTTTATTGAATGTGTAATAATCTAATCCGGGAATTATCAGCAAATCTCCTATTACATGGAGTTTCGAGGACAACAATACAAAGAGACCCGCGGAAAGAAGTGTCAGGAGCAGTATTTTTTTTATGGAATCAGAACTGCGCATAAATAAACTGTGAAATTGAAAAATATCCCGCGGATAAAATAAAAAAAACCGCAAAAACATAGAGCGCAAATCTGTAAACCGCCGGTACGGCATTTATTGATTTAGCAGAACTTTTTATAATCTGAGGCTTTTTGTTTTGCAAATATTCAATTGTGAAATAAACAAACACGAGAAAACCAGCGAATATCATCTCATGTGAAAATACTGACGATACATTTTCGAAAGGATTCATTAAAATCTTTCTGATTGTGATTATTGCGGAAGAAAAACTCTCTGCCCTGAAAAAAATCCAGGCAAAAGTTATAAGCAGGAAATTGACGGAGGTTTGAATTACCGCTTTTATCTTTGAATTATATTTAAAACCTGCTTTCCTGAAAAGTTCTGCAAAAAAGCGGCGGCGGAATTTCTTCGTGTAAAATCCGAAAATCATATAGAATGCCATTAAGAATCCCCAGAAAACGAAGGTCCACCCGGCGCCGTGCCAGAATCCGGCTATTAACATCGTAATAAGTACGGACATTACGTAACTGTACCTTTCAACACTCTTAAGCTCAAGATTCCGCAGAGTTAATTTCCGCGCGTATTTATATGCCAGAGGAAGGAACAGGTAATCTCTTAACCACGAAGAAAGCGAAATATGCCACTTCCTCCAGAATTCGCCGATGGATTTTGAAAAATAGGGTCTCTCGAAATTTTGCATAATATCAATTCCAAACAACTTAGCCGTTCCGAGCGCGATATTAGAATAGCCCGCGAAATCACAATAAATCTGCACGGAATACAGGAATACAAAAATCAACAACTCCCCTCCGGAAGAATTTTCCGGATTATTTAAGCCGCCGTTTATTAACAAGCCGATTCTGTCGGCTATCACAGCTTTTTGGAACAGTCCCCAGAGTATAAACGCGAGTCCCTTTTTCAAATCGTTTATATTAAGATCCTGTTTTAAATTTTCCAGCTGAGGCATTAATTTACCGGGTCTGTCAATCGGTCCGGCCAATACACCAGGGAAAAAAAGTATATACTGGGCGTAATTGAACAGACCGACACTTTTATTGTAATTTCCTCTGTATATTTCAATTAAGAAACTTATACTTTTAAAAGTAATGAACGAAATTCCGAGCGGAATGAGAATACTTAAATATGGCAGTGAAAATGACGGGATAAAAATATGTATCAGAGAGTTTGCATTATCCGTTAAAAACAGAGTATATTTGAAAAAAAACAGAGCAAAAACATTGAAACAAACACCGGATATAAAATAAAATTTTTTTCTTTTGCGTTTTGCGGCTGATAAAACTTCGGCTGAGGACCTTTCCGGGGACCTTTCCGGGGACCTTTCCGGGGACCTTTCCGGGGACCTTTCCGAGGACCTTTCCGGGGACCTTTCCGGGGACCTTTCCGAGGACCTTTCCGAGGACCTTTCCGGTAAACTTTTATCGGAAAGGTTTTTTAATTTACTGATGAAAAAGAAATTTGCAAGAATCCATAAAATTGTTACTGCTATATAAAAGGTCTGTGTGTTCATATAGAAGAACAGGCTGGACAGCATAAACACAACCGGCCTGGCTTTTTTTCCGGATAAATAAAACAACGGAAAGAAAATCATCAGGAATATTAAAAACGCGATAGAACTAAACAGCATTATTTTTTCGTTTAAAATTACATTAAGAATTTAGTAAATCTTTACTTAAAAATAATTGACATTTGCGATGCTTGAATTATCCGCCGCAATTTTATTCCGCTGAATAACTGATTTAAAATCCGTATTTTACCGTAATTAAATTAGTAAATGCCGGATTTTAATAAAAGTTCTTCACAGCGTTATAATCATTACAAATCTCTAATCGAACAGCGTCTTGCATCCGTAACGGATAAAAAACTCCCGCGCGGAATATACGAGCCTGCAGAATATATCCTTGCGGGCGGCGGAAAACGCATACGTCCCCTGCTTCTCATACTTTGCTGTGAAGCTGTCGGCGGTAAATCCGAAGACGCTTTAAACGCCGCTGCCGCAATAGAGATTCTGCATAATTTCACGCTTGTTCACGACGATATAATGGATAACGCCGATACGCGCCGCGGACGGGAAACCGTACATAAGAAATGGGACCGGGACACGGCAATACTTTCAGGCGACGGATTAATAGGATTTGCCTATAAGTTTTTATTGTTAACGAAGTCGCCGCGCATTCACGACATAGCGAAATCGTTTACGACGGCTATTATAGAGGTTTGCGAAGGGCAGAGTTACGATAAAGAATTTGAGCTCCGGAAAGAAGTCAGCATAGACGAGTACATTATGATGATAAACAAGAAAACTTCGGAACTGCTCAAATGCTGTGCTGAAATCGGAGCGCTTATAGGCGGCGGAACACCCGGGGAAATTACCGCTCTAAAAGATTACGCTTTGAATATCGGACTTGCTTTCCAGATTCAGGATGATATGCTTGACATTACAGCCGATGAAAAAACATTCGGTAAGAAAACCGGCGGCGATCTCAGGGAGGGAAAAAAGACATATCTGCTGCTGAAAGCACTTGAGGTAGTTAAAGACCCGGTTTCAAGACAGAAACTTCAGTCTGTTATTGATAATAAAGGCGTGAAAAACGAAAACGATATTCCGGAAATCAAAAAGATTTATGAGACAAACGGAATACTTGAAAGTTGTTCCAAAGCCGTAGAAGATTATACGACAGAAGCAAATTCAAAACTCGATATTATAAAAGAATCACACGCAAAAGACATGCTGTGCTGGTTTTCCGGTATGCTGTTAAACAGAACCTCGTAAATGATAAAAACAGATGTTAAAATTGTAAATAAGGCGGGTATGCACACACGTCCGGCCTCGTCAATCGTAAAGATTGCCGCCAGATACAAGGCGGATTTCTTTGTTGAAAAAGACGGGATGAAGGTAAACGGAAAATCTATCATAGGAGTTATGACGCTTGCCGCCGAGCAGGGATCCACGCTTGAACTTATATTTGACGGACCTGACGAGAAAGAGCTCTGTGAAGAGATGAAAAGTTTCTTTGAGCGCGGCTTTGATGAGATGTGAATCGGTATTGGGTATTTGGTAT